>PWXJ01000226.1 GCA_003561965.1 PVC group bacterium | reverse complement strand
TGAAGATCGGGTCGTAACCGAACCCGCTCCCGCCCCGGGGCTCCCGGATGATCGCTCCCCGGCAGGTTCCGGAGACCACCTTCTCCAGACCCCGGGGACCGACGATCGCCAGGGAGCACTGGAAGGTCGCCCCCCGTTCCTCGTCCGGGACGTCCTGGAGCTTTTCCAGCAGCTTCAGGTTCCGTTCGTGGTCGGTCAGGCCTTCTCCGCCAAACCGGGCCGAATGGATACCCGGCGCCCCCTGGAGGGCGTCCACCTCCAGACCGGAGTCGTCGGCCAGGGTGATCTTCCCGGTCGCCCGACAGACCGCCCGGGCCTTCTTCAGGGCGTTGGCCTGGAAGGTCTCGCCGTCCTCTTCGACCTCCGGGATCTCCGGGAAGTCCTCGAGGGAGTAGATCCTGACCGGGAGGTCTTCGAGCAGTTTCTTCAGCTCGGCCACCTTGCCCGGGTTGTGACTGGCCACCACTATTTCCATAGCAACGACTCCTTGGTAACTATTTATCTCCTGGACGGGCACAATTCAGGGCCGGCGCCGGTTTCTCCCGGGCCGGACCGCCGGGGATTCAACCGGTCGTCAACCATCCGGTTCGGTCCGGAGGGCCTGTTTCTGCAGACGGATCAACTCTCCGATCGCGGCCGCGGCGTAATCGAGCATCAGGTCAAGGCGGTCCCGCCGGAAGGTCTTCCGCTCCCCGGTGGCCTGGACCTCGACCAGTTCCCCGCCTTCCGTCATCACCACGTTGCAGTCGACTTCGGCGTCGCTGTCTTCCGGGTAGTCGAGATCGCAGATCACCTCCCCGCCCCGGACCCCGACGCTGACCGCCGCCAGGTGTTCCCGGAGCGGGATTTCGGCGATCACCCCGTCGATTTCCAGGGCCCGGAGGGCCGAGGCCAGGGCCACGAAACCCCCGGTGATCGCCGCCGTCCGGGTCCCCCCGTCGGCCTGGATGACGTCGCAGTCGACCCAGACCGTCCGCGGGCCGAGGGCCTTGAGGTCGGCCACCGCCCTCAGGGACCGGCCGATCAGGCGCTGGATCTCCAGGGTCCGGCCCGAGGCTTTCCCCGCGGTCGCCTCTCTCCGGGTCCGGCGGGAACCGGCGCCGGGGAGGATCGAATACTCGGCGGTAATCCAGCCGCTCTTCTCCGGGCTTTTCAGCTGCGCCTGGTGGAGCCAGGCCGGCAGCCGGTCCTCGACCGAGGCGGTGCAGAGCACCCGGGTCTTGCCCATCTCGATCAGGGCCGACCCCGCCGGCATCTCAACATAGCCGGGGACGATCTTCACCGGCCGCATTTCCTGAGCTTTTCTCCCGTCCGGTCTCATCGGATAATTCGCGCGCTCCCGGGAAAAGTTATAACCCGGCGGGCGGGAAAAATGCAAGACGCAATATCGGGCGGGAGGGCGGCGCGGGATCGGGGAAAAGGAGGGATTTCCCGATCCCCGTGAGGTGGGGGAGATACGCCCGGCGCGATTCGAACGCGCGACCTCTTGCTCCGGAGGCAAGCGCTCTATCCAGCTGAGCTACGGGCGCGAAAACCGAAAGGAGTGGGAATATAGCAGAAACCCCGGCGGTGTCAAACTCTAAATCCCCCGGGGGTCAGAGGGCGGCGGAGAGGATATCGACGATCCGCCCGGCGGCCCGGCCGTCGCCGTAGGGGTTGGACTTCTCCGACATCTCCCGGTAGGCCGCCCGGTCGAAGAGGAGTTCCTCGAGGCCGGCGACGATCCGGGAGCGGTCGGAGCCGACCAGCCGGCAGGTGCCGGCGGCGACCGCCTCGGGGCGTTCGGTCTTCTCCCGCAGCACCAGGACCGGCTTGCCCAGGGAGGGGGCCTCTTCCTGGACCCCCCCGGAGTCGGAAAGCAAAAGCTCGGACCGGTTCATCGCGTGGACGAAGTGGAGGTAGTCGAGGGGTTCGGTGAGGAGGACGTTCTCCACCCCGTCGAGGATCTCCCCGGCCGGCCCCCGGACGTGGGGGTTGGGGTGGACCGGGTACCAGACGGTGATCTCCGGGTGTTTCCCGGCGAACTCCTTCACCGCCGTGAAGATCTCCCGGATCGGCTCCCCGAAATTCTCCCGGCGGTGGCAGGTCATCAGGACGTAGCGCCGGCCTTCCGGGATCGGCGAAGGCGGCGGGGCGGTAGTCTTGAGGATGTAAAAGAGGGCGTCGATCACGGTGTTGCCGGTGACGTGGACCTTCTCCCGGGCGATCCCCTCCCCGAGGAGGTTCCCGGCCGCCCAGCCGGTGGGGGCGAAGTGCCAGGCGGCCAGCAGGCCGGGGACCCGGCGGTTGAACTCCTCGGGATAGGGGGCGTAGAGGTCGCCGGTCCGCAGGCCGGCTTCGACGTGGCCGAAGGGGATCCGGGCGTAAAAACAGGCCAGGGCCGCCGCCATCACGGTGGTGGTGTCGCCCTGGGCCAGGACCGCGTCGGGCCGGCGGCCGGAAAAATACGACTCCAGCTCCTCGAGGACCCGGCAGGTGATCCGGGTCAGGGTCTGGTCGGGGACCATCAGGTCGAGGTCGAGGCCGGGGACGATCCCGAAGAGCTCCAGGACCTGGTCGAGCATCTGCCGGTGCTGGGCGGTGGCCATCACGGTCAGCTCGAACCGCTCCGGATGCTTCTCCAGGGCCTTGATCACCGGGGCCAGCTTGATCGCCTCCGGGCGGGTGCCGGCGATAACCAGGATCTTTCTGCTCATTTCGCAATCTCCGGAACAAGTTCGAACATCTGACCGGTACTGGTCTCTGATTACTGATTACTGATCTATTCCACATTCCCCGCCTGGAGTTCGCGGAGGAAGTCATAAAGAACGGCGGCCTCTCCGCCCCGTTCCGGGTCGGCATAGGCGGCAAAGGAGAAAATGTAGATTTCGGAGAAGTAGTTAGAGGCGGTCTCGAGGCGTTCGGCGGCGGCGGCGGGATCGGCGGGACGGGCGGAAAATTCCTCCCCGGGAACTGTGGTCTCCTCGAAGACCTCGACCACCGCCGCCGGGCGGGCCCGGGAGCGTTCGGGGAGGTTATCCGCCAGGGCCCGGTAATAGAGGGGAAGGACGGCGGGTTCGGGGTCGCCTCCCCCCTGCCCGTCCTGGGCCAGGATCAGGTCGCAGGATTCCCCGGCCAGTTCATAGAGGGTCCGGGCGAAGATCTCCGGTTCGGTCCGGCCCCGGAAGAAAGCGCTGACCGAGACCGGCCGGCCGGGGTCCGCTTCCCGGAGCCGGCCGGCCAGCAGATCGAGATAATCCCGGAGCAATGACCTCCGCCCCGGGTCCCGCCAGGAGAGGTCGTCGATCTCGTCGGGGATGTAGGAGCCGGTCCAGGCCTCCCGGTCGCCGTAAAGTTCCAGGATCCGCTCCTGGAGCCGGAGGTGGCGGGCGGCCCGGAGGAGCAGGTAATCGCGGAGGACCTTCTCCGGGGCGGTGATCTCGACCCACCAGCCGGGGTCGTGTTCCAGCCCCAGGACCAGCTCCAGCCCCCGGGCTTCGGCGGCCGGGAAGATCTTCTCGAGCGCCGGCAGGTAATCCTCCGACTCCTCCCCGATCCCGTCGGCCAGGTACTGGACGATCACCTCTTCGAACCCGGCGGCGGAGATCCTCTCGAAGAGTCCGTCCCACCAGGACCCGTCCCGTTCGGCCAGCTCCCGGTTGAGCTGGATGAAGGTCCCCCGGACGGGGGCGGGCGGCTCGGAGGCCTTAGCCGGAAACAGGACAGCCAACGTCGCCGCCAGAATACAGATTGCCCGGAATAGCCGGTTCAAACCATACCTCTTTTCTCTGATCGGAGTTTTCATTTCACCAGGCTGAGGCCGAAGATCCAGCCCTGGAAGTCCCGGTCCTCGAGCCCCTCGGGGTGCCGGGAGAACCGGCCGTAGGTGTAGTGGGCGAAGCCGTCGATGTACCAGCGCCCGGTGGTGTATCGCCTCTCGCCTTCCAGGAGCCGGATGTTCGCCCCCAGGCCGGCCAGGTAATAGGTCCCCCGGCCGTCGGGGTCGTCGGACTGGAACCGGGCCACCCCCATCAGCTGGGGGACGGTCAGGGTGACCAGCCGGGAGAGGGATAAGGACGGCCCGATCCTTCCGTCGAGATAGTAAATCCAGCGGCTGGGCGACTCCAGGTAGTAGGAGATCTCGCCGTAGGCGCGCCCCCAGATCCAGACCGGGGTCTCCCTCTTCGGGCGTTCCCCGGTCTCCAGGGAGAGCATATTCCGCCAGAGCCAGTTGTCCTCGGAGTTGTCCCCGATCTTGAAGAGGCGCTCGAAGGAGAGGTTGTAGTTGAAC
>PWXJ01000217.1 GCA_003561965.1 PVC group bacterium | reverse complement strand
GGCCGCCCCCCGCCGGTTCCGGAGGCTGAGGGAGGAGATCCCCGAGCTGAAGATGGTCGTCTCCCACCTCGGGGGCTGGACCGACTGGGACGAGGTCGAGACCGAGCTGCTGGGAGAACCGGTTTACCTGGAGACTTCCTTCGGGATCGGGGAAGCCGAACCGGAACAATTCTCGAGGATTGTCGCCAACCACCCCCCCGGCTGCCTTCTCTTCGGGACCGACTCCCCCTGGCTCGACCAGGCCGTGGAACTGGCGGCCTGGAAAGCCCTCGACCTCCCGCGGGAACGGCGGGAGATGATATTTCACAGAAACGCCGAGCGGCTGCTCGGCATCTGAGTTGAGGTAGATTATGACGGACGAAAAAGAAAACGGAACACCCGAAGAGACACCGGATAAGAAAGAATCCGGCCCGGCACCTCAGCCGGGGAACCTGGAAGATATGCTCAAGGATTTAAGCGAGTACGTCCAGGAGAAGTACGGCTCCAAGCCGCTGATGTCGATCGCCCCCGCCTTCCGGCCCCCCTCTTCGCCCGCCGCGCCGAAAGAGAAGAAGAAGGCCAAGGAGTTCACGCTCGACTTCAACTATACCCCCCGCCAGGTCAAGGAATACCTCGACCGGTTCGTGATCAAGCAGGAGGAGGCGAAGAAGGTCCTCTCGATCGCGGTCTGCGACCACTACAACCACGCCACCCACGACCTGGGCAAGCGGGTCGATTACGACTACGTCAAGCAGAACGTGATCCTGATCGGGCCGACCGGGGTCGGCAAGACCTACCTGATCAAGTGCATCGCCCGGTTGATCGGGGTCCCCTTCGTCAAGGCCGACGCCACCAAGTACTCCGAAACCGGCTACGTGGGCAAGAACGTCGAGGACCTGGTCCGGGAACTGGTCCGGAAGGCCGACGACGACATCCGGTTGGCCCAGTACGGGATCATCTACATCGACGAGGTGGACAAGATCGCCTCCGCCTTCAACGTGGCCGGGCGGGACGTCAGCGGGGCCGGGGTCCAGCGCAACCTCCTGAAACTGATGGAGGAGACCGAGGTCTCGCTGCGCGACCCGATGGACATCTCCTCCCAGATCGAGGCGGTGATGGAGTTCCAGCAGGGGGGGAAGGTGGAGCCGAAGCTGATCAACACCCGCCACATCCTCTTCATCGTCAGCGGGGCCTTCGCCGAACTTGCCGGCCTGGTCAAGAAAAGACAGACCCGGGCGGCGGTCGGCTTCGGGGGCGAAGTCGAGAGCAAGAAACCCGACAACCGTTACCTGGAACAGGCGACCACCCGAGACTTCATCGATTACGGGCTGGAGCCGGAGTTCATCGGACGGCTCCCGGTCCGGGTGGTCTGCGAGGATCTCGAGGAAAAGGACCTCTTCCACATCCTGACCCGCTCCGAGGGGTCGATAATCAAGCAGTACGAGGCCTCCTTCGACGCCTTCGGGATCACCGCCGCCTTCACCCGGGACGGGATGAAAGAGATCGCCCGCCTGGCGGCCCGGGAAGACACCGGGGCCCGGGGGCTGCTCACGGTCTGCGAGCGGGTCCTGCGGGACTTCAAGTACGAGCTCCCCTCGGCCGGGATCAACCGGTTCAGCATCGACCGGCGCCTGGTCCGGAACCCCCGGGCGGCCCTGAAAAGGATTCTCCGGGACCCGGGTTCGGCCGTCGACGCCGCGCTGAAAGAGAGCGTCGCCCGCTTCGAAAAGGAGTTCGAGCAGAAACACGGACTGAGGATCACCTTCACCCCGGAGGCGGCCGCGGCCGCGGCCGGGCAGGCGGAAGCGGCGAAGATCTCGCTGGAGAAGTTCTGCCGCCTCCTCTTCAAGGACTACCCCTACGGCCTGCGGCTGATCCGGGAGAACACCGGGGAGCGGGAGTTCATCATCACCCCGGAAGCGGTGGAGAAGCCCGGCGAGACCCTGAACTCCTGGGTGGAGAAAGCCTACCGCGGCGGGAAGAACCAGTAGCGGATATTCCTGTCCGTGACCCCCGTCTCATCCGCGGCGGCGGAGGGCGAGGGCCCGGTAGAGGTAGGCGGCCAGGGTCCGGGGACGGAGCTTGGAGACTCCCCCGCGGCGGGGCCGGAAGACGATCGGGACCTCGACTATCCGCAACCCCTTGGTCCGGGCCCGGTAGAGGACCTCGGCGACGATGAAGGGATCGACCGCCCGGAGAGTCTCCGGGTCGATCGCCTCCAGGGCCCGGCGGCTGAAGACCCGGTAGCCGGAAGTCGGGTCGTGGACCGGCACCCCCAGGACCAGCCGGAGATAACGGCGGGCCAGGGAGCTGACCAGGTCGCGGAACCACTCCCGGTCCGCTACCCCGCCGCCGGGGACGAAACGGGAGCCGATCACGACGTCGGCCTCGCCCCGGCCGACCGGCTCGAGCAGCCGGGGGAGATCGTCCGGGTCGTGGGAGCCGTCCCCGTCCATCTCGACGATCCGCCCGGCGCCGTCGGCCAGGGCCCGGAGGAACCCCTCCCGGCCGGCCAGCCCCCTCCCCCTCCCCTCCTTCCGGGAGACGACCCGCACCCTCCGGTCTTCCTCTTCCCGGGCGGCGACGATCCGGCCGGTACCGTCGGGGGAATCGTCGTCAACGACCAGGATCTCGACTTCCCCGATCGGAAGCCGGAGCAACTCGTCGATCAGGGAGCCGATATTCTCGGCCTCGTTATAGGTGGGGATCATCACCACGGTCTTCATAACGGCGTTTTCTCTCCCCGGAACGGCAGCAGTTTCTCGACAGCGGCGAAGACGGTCTCCGGTTCGATCGACTCCATACAGTCCGGTTCCACATCGCAGTCGGTCCGGTAGCAGCACCGGCAGGGAACCGGGGAGACCACCTTCTCCCCCCGGCCGTAGAGGTCGATCTCCGCCGCCGAGGTCGGGCCGAAGAGGGCCGCCACCGGTTTCTCCAGGGCGACGGCGGCGTGGAGGGCCAGGGTATCGGAGGTGACCAGGAGATCGGCGAGGTTGAGCAGGGCGAAGAAGGTCCTGAGATCGTTGCGGCAGCCGGTATCGATGAACAGTCCCTTTCCCTCCCGGATCAGCCAGGCGTTTCTCTCCTCCTCCTCCGGGCCGCCGTAGAGGAGGAGCTTGGCCCCCAGCCGTTCCCGGCAGAACCGGGCCAGCTCCAGGGTCCCCCGGCGGGTCCACTTCTTGTGTCTCCAGCGGCGGCCGCCCCCGGTGTTGAGACCGATCACCAGGTCCCCTTCCCCCAGCCCGCGGTCCCGGGCGAACCTCTCCCCCAGCTCGAGCTCCTCCGGGGAGAGGTTGAGAATGATCCGGCCGTCCGGCGGGGGGAGGCCGGCCATCTCCCGGATCAGGGTCTGGCAGGTCTTCCGGTTGGCCCGCTTGACGTCGTCGAAGACCGACATCTCCAGCCAGGTCCCGGCCTCCGGCGTGCAGGGGGCGACCCGGCCGGAGGGGTCGAGGGTGAAACCTTTCTTCTCCCCGGAGCGGACCAGGGAATGGAGCGAGGAACTCAGAGGAGAGGTGTCGAGGTTGAGGGAGAGGTCGAAGGACTCGGAGAGGACGGCGACCAGTCCTTCCGGCTGGAGGGGAAGGACCCGGTCGACCAGGGGGTTATGGAGGAACAGGGGCAGCGACCCGGCCCGGGTGATCCAGGTCAGGCAGCAGTCGGGGAAGCGCTGCTTCAAACCGGGCAGGAGCGAGGTCGTCCTCAGGACGTCCCCGGCGGCGTCGAGCTTGATGACCAGGACCTTCTCCCCGGCGGGGGAATAGCGGGGACAGTCCCGGCAGACCACCCCTTCCCTCTTGTGAAAGACACAGGGGCGGTCACCCAGGTAATGGCGACAGTCTCGGCGGATCATTCCAACCCCACTCCGGTTATTCGGTTAAAAGAAATTGCCTTCCCGACAGCATATGGTATATTGTCACCTTAACCCCAATCCAGTCCACCAATTTCAGGGAGACACCGAAATGGCCATCCAGCGCCTGAAGGTCGATCCGGAAGCGATCGACCTGATGATCACCGCCATCGTCCTCGAACGGAGCGACCGCCTCCAGCACGCCGGGCACTACGCCTTTCTCGCTATGGGAAAGGTAATGTCAAAGTCCCTCCCTGACGAAGAGGGCCCGACCACCCCGACCAACTTCAGCTGGCGGCTCGATCAGCTGGTGAAGGAGAAGGGGATGCCCCGGGAATGGAGCAAGCGGGTTTACGCCCTCTGGATCAAGATCCGTTATTACCTCTACCAGAAGGTCAGCAAGGTCCCCCCCTACCGGGACCGGAACATCAAGGCCTTTGTCGAGTCGGTG
>PWXJ01000035.1 GCA_003561965.1 PVC group bacterium | reverse complement strand
TGGATTTAAGAATCAAAATTTCCCTGCTCGACGAGAACGGGAAGCCGTTTATGGGGATCGGGGTGGTCTGGCTGCTCGACGCGGTGGAGCGGACCGGTTCGATCCGCCGGGCGGCGGCGGGTATGGACCTCTCCTACGTCAAGGCGCTGAAGATGATCCGGAGGCTGGAAGCCGGCCTGGGGAAGCAGGTCGTCCGTCCGGTCCGCGGGGGGAGCGGCGGCGGGGGAACCCGCCTCACCCCCTTCGGCCGGGAGTTCATCCGGGATTACGACCGGTTCCAGCGGCGGGTCAAGGAACTGGCCGGAGAGGAGTTCCGCCGGTTCCGGCCCCTCTATCCCGGGACAAAAAAACCGGGGAAGGAGACGACTCCTTGAAGGTTAACCGGATTTTCCTGGTCCTGGCCGGGGTTTTACTTCTGCTGCCGGCGTTCCCCGCACAAGGGGAACCGCTGGTCGTCTTCTGCGGGTTCGCCAACCTGGGCCCGGCGGAAGTGATCGCGGCCGGGTTCGAGGAAGCCGCCGGGATAGAGGTCGAGCTGATCTTCGGCACCGGGGGGAGGCTGCTGGCCCAGATCAAGCTGGCCCGGCGGGGCGACATCTTCTGGCCGGGGTCGGAGGATTTCATCGAGCTGGCCCGGCGGGACGGACTGCTCGCCGAACAAGACCACCTGGTGGCGGCCTACCACCTCCCCGCCCTCTTCGTCCCCCCGGGCAACCCCGGGCGGGTGGAGAAACTGGCCGACCTGGCCCGGCCCGGGGTCCGGGTGGTCATCCCCAACCCCCGGGCCACGGCGGCCGGGCGGGCGGCGGTCGAACTGCTGGAGAAGAACGGACTTCTGGAGGCGGTGATGGAGAACCTCGCCGCCTTTTCCGCCACCCCGCCCCAGGCCGCCCGGTTCGCCGCCGCCGGCCAGGTCGACGCGGCCCTGACCTGGGATATCTACCGCGTTCAGTTCGGCCGGCTGGTCGAGACCGTCCCCCTCGACCCGGAGGTCTTCCCCCGCCTGGTCGCCGTCCCGGCGGCGGTCCTGGCCGGATCCCGCCAACCGGAGGCGGCGGCCGGGTTCCTCGAGTACCTGGACTCCGGGGCCGCGCGGGCCGTCCTGGCCGAGGCGGGATTTCTCCCCCCGGAGGCCGCCGGCCGGTTTCCCCGGGCCGAACTGGGGGGCCTCTATCCGCTCCCCCCGCTCAACCACCCGGGAAAGCGGCCGTGAACCGGGTATTCGATATCGCCCTGGCCGCCGGGACCGCCCTCCTGGCCGGGTTCTTTCTCCTCCTGGCGGCGGGACTGCTGTTGACGATGATCGAAACCGCGCCGGCGGCGGGGGTGAGCGGGCCGCGGATTTTATCCGTTCTCCGGGTCTCCCTGCTCAGCGCCACCGTCTCGGCGGCCCTGGCCACCGGGCTGGGGATCCCGACCGCCTACCTCCTCTCCCGGAAAGACTTCTTCGGAAAGACCGCTCTCGACACCCTGCTCGACCTGCCGCTGGTCCTCTCCCCGGTGGCGGTGGGGGCGATGCTGCTGATCTTCTTCTCCACCGGTTTCGGCCGCCGGCTCGACGGGCTCTTCGGCCCCTTCGTCCTCTCGCCCCGGGGGATCATCGTCGCCCAGTTCGTGATCGTGGTCGGCCTGGCGGTCCGGCTGTTGAAAGCCGCCTTCGACGGGGTCGACCGGGAATACGAAAACATCTCCCGCACTCTCGGCCTGGGACCGGGGGCCACGATGCTCCGGGTGGTCCTGCCGATCTCCCGCCGGGGGGTCCTGGCCGCCTTTCTCCTGGTCTGGGGAAGGGCCCTGGGGGAGTTCGGGGCCACCGTGACCCTGGTCGGGGCCACCCCCTTCCGGACCGAGACCGCGGCCACCGCGATCCACCTCAGCCTGGAGAGCGGCGACCTGGCCGGCGGGCTGTTCTTCGTCGCCATCCTCCTGGCGGTCTCGATGACGATTCTTTACCTGGTGAGGAAGATATGACTTTCTTTCCTTACTCGTACTCGTACTCGTACCTCGTAATCGTACTCGCTTATCCCATCTGCCGCTCGAGTACAAGTACGATTTGTCGACGATGAGTTACCTACTGGAAACCGAAAACCTCGCGTTCGGCATCGGCGACTTCCAACTGGTGGATGTCTCCCTGGCGCTGGAGAGCGGGGAGTACCACGTCCTGCTCGGACCCAACGCCGCCGGAAAGACGGTCCTGCTCAAGTGCCTCCTCGGGCTCCACCGGCCCCGGGGGGGCGCGGTCCGGCTGCGGGGAAAGGATATCACTTCCCGGCCGCCGGAGAAGCGGAGACTGGGCTACCTCCCCCAGACCTACGGGCTCTTCCCCCACCTGACGGCGGGCGGGAATATCGACTTCGCCGTCCGGCGGTCCCGGGGGGGCGGAGGGCGGGAGCAACTGCTCGACCTGCTGGGAATCCGCGGGCTGCTCGAGAGACCGGTCGGGGAGCTTTCCGGGGGCCAGAAGCAGAAGGTGGCCCTGGCCCGCTGCCTGGCGGCGGGACCGGAAGCGATCCTCCTCGACGAGCCCTTCTCCGCCGTCGACGAGGAGACCCGGCGCTACCTCTGGATTGAACTGAAGGAGACCTTCCGGAAGCTGGGGGTCACGGTCCTCCAGGTCACCCACAGCCTGGAGGAGGCCTACACCCTGGGGGAGAAGATCTCGGTCCTGATCGACGGGAGTGTCCGGCAGAGCGGGACCCGGGAGGAGATCTTCCAGCGCCCCGGCGACCCGGACGTGGCCCGCTACCTGAATTACCGCAATATCTTCTCCGGCCCGGTCCGGAAGAACTCCGGGGGCTGGGAGGCGGATCTCGGGCACTTCCGGGTCCGGCCGCCCGGCCCCCCGCCGGCGGGGGAAAGAGTGACGGTCTGTCTCCGGCCCCAGGACCTGAAGATCATCCGGGAGGGCGTCCCGGTCCGCGACAGCCTCCGGGATAACCTCTACTCCGGGGAGATCGCCGCCCTCCACCCCTTTCCCGAGTACTGCCTGGCCCGGTTTAAGGTCACCGGCAGCCCCCGGGAGTGGGACCTGGAGTTGAAGTTCCCCTCCTACATCAAGGACCGCCACGGTCTCCACCCGGGAAAGAAAATCCGGGTCGCCGCCTGGTCGCCCAATATTATCGTCTTCTGACCCGCCCGGCCGGCGACAACGTAGGCCAGGCATTCTTGAGCGGCACGGACAGGAATGTCCGCGCTACTGGGGCGGGGCGGCGAGGGCGATGTGGAGGTCCTTGAGCTGGCGGGGGTCGACCTCGGAGGGGGAGCCGGTGGTCAGGCAGATCGCCTTCTGGGTCTTGGGGAAGGTGATCACGTCCCGGATCGAGGAGAGGCCGCCCATCAGCATCAGCAGCCGGTCGAGGCCCAGCGCGATCCCGCCGTGGGGCGGGGCGCCGTGGCGGAGGGCCTCGAGGAGGAAGCCGAAACGGCTCTCGGCCTCCTCCGGCCCGATGTTGAGCAGGGAGAAGACCTGCTTCTGGACCTGCTCCCGGTGGATCCTGATCGAGCCGCCGCCGAGTTCCGTCCCGTTGAGGACCAGGTCGTAGGCCCGGGAGCGGACCTTACCCGGGTCGGTCTCCAGCAGTTCCAGGTCCTCCGGGTGGGGGCTGGTGAAGGGGTGGTGGACCGCCTCGAACCTCTTCTCCTCCGGGTTGTAGCCGAAGAGGGGAAAATCGACCACCCAGAGGAACTCGTAGCGGTCTTTCGGAACCAGCCCGAGGTCGGCGGCCAGTTTCAGTCTCAACCGGCCGATGACCTCGGCGGCCTTCTCCGGGCGGTCGGCGACCAGCATCAGGCAATCCCCCTCGGAGCAGGAGAAGGTTTCCCGCAGCCGGTTCAGTTCCCCCTCGGAGAGGAACTTCTTGATCGGGGACTTCAGACCGCCCCCTTCCCGGAAGAGGATCCAGAGCAGTCCGCCGGCCCCGGCCCGCCGGCAGAATTCGGTCAGCTCGTCGAGCTGCTTCAGGGAGAGGGAGGCGCCCCCGGGTACGGCCAGACCCCGGACCGCGCCGCCGGAGTCCAGAGTCTCCCGGAAGACCCGGAAGCCGCTCCCGGCGAAGATTTCCCCCGCCTCCCGGATCTCCAGACCGAAGCGGAGATCGGGCTTGTCGCTGCCGTATTTCAGCATCGCCTCGGCGTAGGTCATCCGCTTCAGCGGCCGCTCCATCTCCACGCCCCTGAACTCCCCGAAGAGGGTCCCGACCAGCCCTTCCACCACCCGGAAGATGTCTTCCGGCTCGACGAAGGACATCTCGAGGTCGATCTGGGTGTGCTCGGGCTGGCGGTCGGCCCGGAGGTCCTCGTCCCTCAGACACCGGGCGATCTGGAAATACTTGTCGACCCCGGAGACCATCAGCATCTGCTTGAAGAGCTGGGGACTCTGGGGCAGGGCGTAGAACTTCCCCGGGTGGACCCGGCTGGGGACCAGGTAGTCCCGGGCCCCTTCCGGGGTCGACCTGGTCAGCAGCGGGGTCTCGATCTCCCAGAAGCCCTCGCCGTCTAGATACTGCCGGGTCCGGGCGGTCACCCGGTGGCGAAGCCGGAGGTTGTTCAGCATCGAGGGGCGTCTCAGGTCGAGGTAGCGGTAGCGGAGGCGGACCTCCTCCTGGAGTTCCTCCTCGTCCTCGATCGGGAAGGGCGGGGTCAGGCTGGGGTTGATGATCTGGAGCCCGTCGGCGAAGAGTTCGATCTCCCCGGTGGGGATTTTCGGGTTGACGGTCCCTTCCGGGCGGGGCCGGACCTCGCCCCGGACAGCGACCACGAACTCCGAGCGGAGTTCCTGGGCGGCGCGGTGGGCGTCGGAGCCGGCCTCGGGGCTGAAGACCACCTGGGTCAGGCCGGTCCGGTCGCAGAGGTCGATAAAGATCACCCCGCCGTGGTCGCGACGGCGGCGGACCCACCCCGAGAGGGTGACCCGGTTCGAACTGTCGGACAATCTCAGGTCACCGCAGAGGTGACTTCGCTTCCAGAATTCCATATCTATCTCTCCAAACTGTTCCGCTGAACTCTCCCTCCGGCGGGACAAGCCCGCCGGGGGGGGGATTTCCCCGGGCTATCTTCTGAACTCTCCCTCCGGCGGGACAAGCCCGCCGGGGGGAGAGATTAAACAGCGGGTCAGGGTACTGGTCACCTCGTTCTCCGGGACCGAGGTCTCCTTTCCGCTCTCCATATCCTTGATCTTCACCGTGCCGGCGGCCAGCTCCTCCGGGCCCCGGATCAGGACCCGCCCGGCCCCCAGCTTGTTGGCCTCCCGCAACTGGGCCTTCAGCGACCGTTCACCGTAGTCGGTCACCGCCCAGAAACCCCGCCGGCGGAGCTTGGAGAGGAGGATGAACTGGGGCTCGAAGGCCTCCGGTCCGGCCGCGGCCAGGTAGAGCCGGCCGAGGGGGGCGGCGGCCGGGGGGATCTCCTTCTCCGCCAGGCCGATCAGGATCCGCTCCAGCCCGACCGAGAAACCGGCGGCGCCGAGGTCGGGTCCGCCCAGTTCCCCGACCAGGTTGTCGTAGCGGCCGCCGCCGGCGACCGCGTCCTGGGCCCCGAGCGCGGGACCGGTGACCTCGAAGACCAGGGAGGTATAATAGTCGAGCCCCCGGACCATCATCGGGTCGATGGTATAGGGCAGGCCGATCCCGGACAGGAGTCTTTCCGCCGAGGCCAGATGGGAGGAGCAGTCCGGACAGAGGGAGTCGACCGGCTTGGGCCCCTCCCCGGCCAGTTCCCGGCAGGAAGGGTTCTTGCAGTCCAGGGTCCGGAGGGGGTTGGTCTCCCGCCGGCGGCGGCAGTTCTCGCAGAGCCGGTCTTCGACCCTCTCCAGGTACACTCCCAGTTGCTCCCGGTAACCGGGGCGGCAGCGAGGGCAGCCGACGCTGTTGACGGCCAGCGACCAGCCCTCCAGGCCGGCTTCCTCGAGAAAGAGCAGCAGCAGGTCGATCAGCTCGACGTCGAGGGCCGGGCGGCGGCTGCCGATCGCCTCGGCCCCGAACTGGTGGAACTGCCGGCGGCGGCCGGCCTGGGGCCGTTCCCGGCGGAACATCGGGCCGAGGTAGAAGCAGCGGACCAGTGGGTTCTGACCGAAGACCCCGTGCTCCAGGCAGGCCCGGACCACGCCGGCCGTCCCCTCCGGGCGGAGCGAGAAAGACTTTCCCCCCGAACCGGCAAAGGTGAACATCTCCTTCTCCACGATATCGGTGGTCTCCCCGATCGAACGGACAAAGAGTTCGGTCGGCTCGACCAGGGGGGTGCGGATCTCCCCGTAACCGTAGCGGAGGGCGGCCGAAACCGCCCGGTCTTCCAGCGCCCGCCAGCGGGCGGCCCCTTCGGGGAAGATATCGGCCATCCCCTTGACCGCGCGGTATTTTTTCTCCTGGGACATCTGGCTTACTCCGGCCCTGGTTCGAACAGTAATCGATCCCGACAGCAAGGGCGAAAAGTCCCCGGGATCGCGACCGGACTCCCGGGTTGGGAAGGCGCTGACGGGATCGCCGGCTCGGCCGGGGACCGCGGGCCGGGCTATTTCTTCCGGGCCAGGCGGGCTTTCATTTCCTTGCCCGGCTTGAACCGGACCACGTTCCGGCCGGGGATCTGGACGGTCTCCTCGGGCCGGCGGGGGTTCCGTCCCACCCGGGGCTTGCGGTAAACACACTGGAAGACGCCGAAGTTCCGGAACTCGACGTTCTTTCCCTCGGCCAGTTCATCGATCACCTTGTCGAGAAATTTCTGGATCACTTCCTTGACCGCCAGCTGGGTCAGGCCGGTCTCGCCGGCGATCTGTACCACCAGGTCCCGCTTTGTCATCTTCCCGCTCCTTTTGCTCCGCGCCGGGGTGGCGCCGTTGGAAAAATTGATTAATAACCCGTCTCGACCGGGAGGCGATCCCGATCGCCATAATACGCACCCTATCAGCAGGCAACAACTTAGGCAAGTGGAAATATCGCCGGGCGGCGGGGTCAGGTCTTGATGAAGACCGTGTTCTCCCCCAGAAGCCCCTTCAGCTCGTCCAGCAGCCGCGAGGTGCAGTTGACCCGGCAGCCGTCCCCGGCCCGGATCAGGACCTTCTCCCCGGTGGGGAATTCGCAGGCGAAAAAGACCGGGCATCTCCCCGGGTACCGGCCCAGGACCCGGCGGACCTCCTCCAGCCGTTCCTCGTCGACCGTTGTCAGGTGGAGGTTGATCCGGATGGTCCGGACCAGCTTTTCCCGGGCCTCCTCCAGGGGATAGACCTTGCTGATCGAGACGTTGCTCCCCCGGTCCCGGACCCGGACCTTGCCCTCGACCAGGACGATATTACCCGGCTGGAGCAGCTCGCCGTAGGCGGAGTATTCGTCGCTCCAGGCGGTCACCTCGACCACCCCGGTCAGGTCCTCGAGCTGGCAGAAGGCGAAGGAGCGG
Source organism: PVC group bacterium (assembly GCA_003561965.1). Classification (GTDB taxonomy): domain Bacteria; phylum Auribacterota; class Erginobacteria; order Erginobacterales; family Erginobacteraceae; genus Erginobacter. Next base: position 8,143 of record PWXJ01000035.1, on the reverse strand, counting down.
CCGGTCCGGGGCGAGGTCTGCTCCTTGATCTGCTCGATGATCCCCCCGACCCGGACCAGGGCCCCGTCCTTGAGTTCCTTGAGCCGGTTGATCGGATGGGAGACGAAGGTCTTCAGGGTCTCGGCGTGGGCGGTCAGGGGATGCCCGGAGATGTACATCCCCATCAGTTCCTTCTCCATCTTCAGGCATTCGTTCTGGTGCCATTCGTCGATCTCGGGAAACTCCGAGACCCCGTTTTCCCGGTTCTCGGCTTCGAAGGTGGCGAAGAGCGTGGCCTGGCCGGAAAGGCGATCCCGCCGGTTCCGCTGGGCACGCTGGAGGGCGCCGTCCAGGACCTCCATCTTCTGCGACCGGTAGCCGGGTAGGGAGTCGAGCGCGCCGCACTTGATCAGGGTCTCCAGGGCCTTGCGGTTGACCGCCGCGGGGTCGATCCTTTCCAGGAAGGTGAAGAAAGAGCGGAAGGGACCGCCTTGCTCCCGGGCGGAGAGGATGGAATCGACCGCCCCGGTCCCGATGTTCTTGATCGCGTTCAGTCCAAAGCGGATATTCTCCCCGACCACGGTGAAGTTGCCCAGGCTCTCGTTGATGTCCGGGGGGAGGACCTCGATCCCCATCTCCCGGCATTCGGCGACGTAGGACATCAACTTGTCCATATTGTTGATTTCGCTGGTCAGCAGGGAGGCCATAAACTCCCGGGGGTAGTGGGTCTTGAGGTAGGCGGTCCGGTAGGCGATCAGGGCGTAGGCGGCGGAGTGGGACTTGTTGAACCCGTAGGAGGCGAACCGGGCCATATCCTTGAAGATCGCCTCCGCGGTCGCTTTCTTGATCCCCCGCTCCCGGGCCCCCTGGACGAAGGCCTCGCCCAGCTGGGCCATCTTCTCGGCCTTCTTCTTGGCCATCGCCTGCCGGAGGGTGTCGGCCTTGGCCAGGGTGAACCCGGCCAGCCGGTTGGCGATCAGCATCACCTGTTCCTGGTAGAGCATCACCCCGTAGGTATCCTTGAGGATCGGCTCCAGGGTGGGGTGGGCGTAGGAACTCCTGACCTGGCCGTGCTTGCGGGCGATATAGTCCTCCAGCATATGCATCGGCCCGGGGCGGTAGAGGGCGACCAGGTCGAGGATGTCGTCGAAGCGCTTCAGCCCGATCCGGGTCGAGAGGTCCCGCATCCCCGAACCTTCCAGCTGGAAGACCCCCATCGTGTTGGCCCGGGAGAGGAGCCGGAAGGTCTCCGGGTCGTCCAGCGGGATTTTCGCCAGGTCGATCGTCTCCCCCCGGGTCTTCTCCACGATATCGATCGTCCCCTGGATCACCGAGAGGGTCCGCAGGCCGAGGAAATCCATCTTCAGCAGCCCGACCTCTTCGGAGTCGTGCATATCGAACTGGGTGATGACCTCGTCGTCCTTCCCCCGCCGGAGGGGGACGTCCTCGGTCAGGGGCCGGCGGGAGATCAGGACCCCGGCGGCGTGGGTCCCGGCGTGGCGGGAGATCCCCTCGAGCCGGAAGCTGATGTCGAATAGGGTCTTGAGCTGCTGATCCCGGTCGTAGAGTTTCTGGAGCCGGGGTTCGGCCGCCAGGGCGCTCTTCAGGGTCACCTTGGGCCCGGGGGGGACCAGCTTGGCGATCTTGTCCACCTCCCCGTAGGGGATCCCCATCACCCGGCCGACGTCGCGGAGGACCGCCCGGGCCTTCAGGGAGCCGAAGGTGATGATCTGGGCCACCCGTTCGGAGCCGTACTTCTCGCTGGTGTAGCGGATCAGCTCCCCCCTCCCCTGGTCGGAGATGTCCATATCGATATCCGGCATCGTGGTCCGGGTCGGGTTGAGGAACCGCTCGAAGAGAAGATCGTGCCGGAAGGGGTTGATGTCGGTGATCCCCAGCAGGTAGGAGACCAGGCTCCCGGCGGACGAACCCCGGCCCGGCCCGACCGGGATCTTCCGGCTCCGGGCGTAACGGATCAGGTCCCAGACGATCAGGAAATAGCTGACGAAGTGCTTGCTCTCGATCACCTTCAGCTCGTGTTCCAGCCGCTCGGCGATCTCGGGGGTCTTCTCCCCGTAGCGGGCCGGGATCCCCGCCTCGCAGAGTTCCCGGAGATATTCATCGGGCTTCTTCCCCGGCGGGGGCGGGAAATCGGGCAGGAGGTCGTTGTGGAGTTCCAGTTCGAGCAGGCAGCGGTCGGCGATCTCCCGGGTCCGGGTGATGGCTTCGGGGACTTCCCCGAAGAGGGCGGCCATCTCCTCGGCCGACTTGAGGTAGAACTCCTCCGAGTCCAGCTTCATCCGGCCGCAGTCCTCCAGCTGGCGGGCGGTCTGGATACAGAGAAGGACCTCCTGGGAGTAGGCGTCCTCCCGGTGGACGTAATGGAGGTCGTTGGTGGCGACGGCCCCGATCCCGGTCTTCCGGGAGAGTTCGAGGAGGAGGGAGACCGCCTTCCGCTGGTCGGGGAGGCCGTGGTCCATCAGCTCGAGGTAGAAATTCTCCCGGCCGAAGAGGTCGCGGTAATAACCGGCCGTCTCCCCGGCCCGCTCCCGGTCGCCGGCCAGGAGGGCCTGGGGGATCTCCCCTTTCAAACAGCCGCTGAGGGCGATCAATCCTTCGTGGTGCTTCTCCAGCAGCTCGCGGTCGATCCGGGGCTTGTAGTAGAAACCTTCCAGGTGGGCCCTCGAGGAGAGTTCGAGGAGGTTGTGGTAGCCGGTCCGGTCCCGGGCCAGGAGTACCAGGTGGGAGGCGGCCGCTTTCGGGCCGGAGTTCTTCTCGAAGCGGCTCCCGGGGGCGATGTAGAACTCGCTGCCGATCACCGGGTTGATCCCGGCCTCCCGGGCCGCCTTGTAGAACTTGATCACCCCGGACATCGAACCGTGGTCGGTGATGGCCAGGGCCCCCATCTTCAGCCGGGCGGCCCGGTCGACCAGGTCGGGGATCCGCGCCGCCCCGTCAAGGAGGCTGTACTCGGAGTGGACGTGGAGGTGGACAAAATCGGACGCGTTCATCGGGTGAGAATACCACGAAAAAACCGGAGAAAAAAGAGGTTTCCGCCCCCGCCCCGCCCCCTTTTTTGGGAACCACTAATCCACACGGATCTCCACTGATCTATCCCCCACCTCGGCCCCTTTTTTTACCGCGGATTATGCGGATTGGACTGATTACTGATCACTGATCACTGATTACTGATTACTGATTACTGATTACTATTCCCCATCCCCCAACTCCGGGTGGGCGGCGATGGCCATCCTCTCCCAACCCAGCTCCCGGGCCAGGGACATCACCCGGACCACGGTCCCGTGGCGGGAGTGGCGGTCGGCTTCCAGGATCAGGGTCCGGCCGGGGTCGGCGGCCAGGGCGGCGGCCAGGCGGGGACGGAGATCGACCCAGGAGATCGGGTTCTCGCCGATCAGGATCTCCCCCTCCTCGGTGATGATGACCGTCAGGTGCTCCCGCTCCTGGGGTTCCACGGCCTCGGCGGAGGGGAGGTCGATCCGCAGCCCCGAGGGGGTGATGAAGCTGGAGGTGAGCATAAAGAAGATCAGCAGCAGCAGGACGACATCGACCAGCGGGGCGATGTCCAGCCGGCCCTTCTCCAGGGAGGTTTTCCGCTTGAACCTCATCCCGGCTCAGGCTCCCGCCTCCTCCCCGGCGAGGAGGTCGATCACCTCGGTGGCGCTGGTCTCCATCTGCAGAACCATCTTCCCGACCCGGGCCACCAGGTAGTTGTAGGCCACGTAGGCGGCGATCGCCACCAGCAGGCCGAAGGCGGTGGTCAGCAGGGCCTCCCAGATCCCCCCGGCCAGGTCGGAGGGGTTGACGATCCCCCGCATCTCCTCGATGGTCATAAAGGCCCGGATCATCCCCAGGACCGTCCCCAGCAGCCCGAGGAGGGGGGAGATGTGGGCCAGGGTGGCCAGGACCACCAGGTTCTTCTCCAGCCGGGGGACCTCGTGGACCCCGGCGTCCTCGATCGCGTCGCGGATATCGGCGCGCCGCCGGGAGTACCGGGCCAGGCCGGCGCTGACGATATGGGCGACCGGACCCGGGGTCCGCTCGCAGAGGTCGATCGCTTTCTGGACTTCATCCGACCGGATCAAGGCCCGGATCTCCTCCATAAACCTCCGGGTGTCGATCCGGGCCCGGTGGAGGTGGTAGAGCCGTTCGAGGAAGACCCCGAGCCCGATCACCGACCCGGCCAGGATCAGGTACATCAGGGGGCCGCCCTGGTGGAAGACGGGAAATGACATCTTGTTTTCTCCTGTCCTCGTACTCGTACTCAGCGAAGCGGTACTCGTATTCGAAAACCAGACCGCCTGATCGAGTACGAGTACGAGGTACGAGTACGATGTGCGATTTAAATTACCCTCTTCAAAAACTTTCCGGTATGGGATTGCTTCGCCCTGGCGATCGCTTCCGGGGGGCCCTCGGCCACGATCTTTCCTCCCTCCTCCCCCCCTTCCGGACCGAGGTCGATCACCCAGTCGGCGTTCTTGATCACGTCCAGGTTATGCTCGATCACTATAACCGTGTTCCCGGCGGCGGTCAATCGCTTCAGGACCCCGAGGAGCTTCTCGATGTCGGCGAAGTGGAGGCCGGTGGTCGGCTCGTCGAGGATATAGAGGGTCCGGCCGGTCGACCGCCGGGAGAGCTCCCGGGAGAGCTTGACCCGCTGGGCCTCGCCCCCGGAGAGGGTGGTCGCCGGCTGGCCGAGCTTGATGTAGCCGAGCCCGACGTCGGCCAGGGTCCGGAGCTTGTTCCGGACCCGGGGGATGTTGGCGAAGAACTCCAGGGCCTCGTCGACCGAGAGGTCGAGAACTTCGGCGATGTTTTTGTCCTTGTAGAGAATCTCCAGGGTCTCCCGGTTATAGCGCCGGCCCCGGCAGGCCTGGCAGCGGACGTAGACGTCGGGGAGGAAGTGCATCTCGATCCGGATGATCCCGTCGCCCCGGCAGGATTCGCAGCGGCCGCCCCGGACGTTGAAGCTGAACCGGCCGGGACGGTAACCCCGCATCCGGGCCAGGGGCAGCCGGGCGAAGAGTTCCCGGATCGGGCCGAAGAGGTTGGTGTAGGTGGCCGGGTTGGAGCGGGGGGTCCGCCCGATCGGCGACTGGTCGATATCGATCACCTTGTCGAGCTGCCCGGTCCCCCGGATCCGGCGGTGGAGTCCGGGAGCCTCCCGGGAGCGGTGGAAGAGCCGCTTCAGGGCCCGGCCCAGGGTCTCCTCGACCAGGGTGGACTTCCCGGAACCGGAGACCCCGGTGACGCAGCAGAAGAGCCCGAGGGGGATCTTCACCCTGAGGTTCTTCAGGTTGTGTTCCCGGGCCCCCTCGACGGTCAGGAACTCCCGGCCGGGGGGTTTGCGTTCGGCCGGGGTGGAGATCTCCAGTTCCCCGGAGAGGTATTTCCCGGAGAGCGAGCGGTCGGCGGAGAGGATGTCCTCCAGCCCCCCGGCCGCCACCAGTTCCCCCCCGGCCTCCCCGGCCCCGGGGCCGAGGTCGATGATGTAATCGGCGGCCCGGATCGTCGCCTCGTCGTGCTCGACCACGATGATGGTGTTGCCCAGGTCGCGGAGGCGCTTCAGGGTCCCGATCAGCCGGTCGTTGTCCCGCTGGTGGAGCCCGATCGAGGGCTCGTCGAGGACGTAGAGCACCCCGACCAGGCCCGAGCCGATCTGGGTGGCCAGGCGGATCCGCTGGGCCTCCCCCCCGGCCAGGGTCCCGCTGGCCCGGTCGAGGGTCAGGTAGCCGAGCCCGACGTTCTCGAGAAAGGTCAGCCGCTCCCGGATCTCCTTGAGGATCTCCCGGGCGATCTCCGCCTTCTCCCCGGGCAGCTTGAGACCCCGGAAGAATTCCAGGGCGTCCCGGACCGAGAGGGCGGTCGCCTCCATAATCGGGCTCCCGGCCACCGTCACCGCCCGGCTCTCCGGCCGCAGGCGGGTCCCCCGGCATTCCGGGCAGGGCCGGACGGTGATGTACTTGTTGAAGATCTCCTCCCGGACGTACTCGGAGTCGGTCTGCCGGTAGCGGCGGTTGAGGTTGGAGATCACCCCCTCGAAAGGTCTGTTCTTATATTCCACCCGGCCCGACCTCTCCCAGCGCATCGGGATCGGCCGGGTGCCGGTGCCGTGGAGAACCGCCTGGCGCTGCGGCGCAGTCAGCCGGTTGAAGGGGGTATCGAGGTCGAAGCCGTACTCCGCCGCCACCGCCTCCAGCTGGGAGTAATAGTAGCGGGCGGCCGCCCCCTTCCAGCGGTGGCGCCGGGTGGTGATCGGCGACGACCAGGGGGCGATGGCGCCCTCGGCGATCGATTTTCCCGGATCGGGGATCACCAGCCCGGGGTCGACCTCCATCGCCGTCCCCAGCCCGGAACAGGCCGGGCAGGCCCCGTAGGGGCTGTTGAAGGAGAACATCCGGGGGGAGAGTTCGGGAAAGTCGACCCCGCACTCGGCGCAGGCGTAACGGCCGCTGAAGATTATATCCTCCCCGGTCTTCCCGGCGGGGGCGATCACCACCAGGTCGCCCCCCAGTTTCAGGGCGGTCTCCACCGAATCGGTCAGCCGTTCCCGGATCCCTTCTCCCGCCGTCAGCCGGTCGACCACCGCCTCGACGGTGTGTTTCCGGTTCCGGTCCAGCCGGGGGGGCTGGTCGAGGGGGTGGATCTCGCCGTCGATCCGGGCCCGGACGTAACCCTGGCGGCCGAGCCGCTCGAGGAGTTCCCGGTGCTCCCCCTTCCGGCCGCGGACCAGCGGGGCGAGGACCTGGAACTTCATCCCGGCCGGGAAACCCAGGACCCGGTCAACGATCGCCTGGACGGTCTGGCGGCTGATCTCCTTGCCGCAGAGGTGGCAGTGAGGCGTCCCGACCCGGCCGTAGAGGAGGCGGAGGTAGTCGTAGATCTCGGTCACCGTCCCCACGGTGGAACGGGGGTTGGAGCCGGCCTTGCGCTGCTCGATGGCGATCGCCGGGGAGAGACCCTCGATCGACTCCACCCGGGGCTTCTGCATCTGCTCGAGAAACTGCCGGGCGTAGGCGGAGAGACTCTCCACGTAGCGCCGCTGGCCCTCGGCGTAGATGGTGTCGAAGGCCAGGGAGGACTTCCCCGAACCGGAGAGCCCCGTGATCACCACCAGCTTCCGCCGGGGGATCTCGAGGTCGATCCCCTTGAGGTTGTGCTCCCGGGCCCCCCGGACAATGATGCTGTCGGTACGGTCGGTTTTCATCGGTTTTTCGCGGGAAATACAGCAGTATGCCCGATCAACGGCCGAAATTCCATCGACAAATCGAAACGGAGGGGTTATACCTTTATAATCGGTTGCGGGAACGTGAACGAGTAGGGAAAGTTCAGGATCCGGACCGGAGGGTATCCCCCCCGGCGGGCTTGTCCCGCCGGAGGGAAAGTTCAGAAGATAGCCCGCGGCCACCCCACTCCCCCCGGCGGGCGGAATGGGGGGGCGGCGTTGTTATCTGACGAACTGATTCACCTGCCGGATAAACCGGCAGGGGTCTTAATTATAATTCATATGGGTGAAGGGTCCTGATAGTTACGCCAATTCGAAAAATTAGTGGACCAAACAATGGAAAAGATATTCAAGGCCTACGATATCCGGGGGATCTACCCGGAGGAACTGGACGAGGAACTGGCTTACCGGATCGGCCGCGAGCTGAAGACGGTCTTTCCCGGGGGGCCGATCGGGGTCAGCCGGGATATGCGCCGGGCCGCCCCGGCGATCAAGGAGGCCCTGATCCGGGGCGCGCGGGAGGCCGGGATCGACGTGGTCGATCTCGGGCTGCTCTCCACCTGTATGCACTACTTCGCCGTCGGGCATTACGGCTACCGGGGCGGGATCCAGGTCACCGCCTCCCACAACCCGGCCGGCTATATCGGGATGAAGTTCGTCGGGAAGGAAGCGGTCCCGATCGCCCGGGAGAGCGGCCTCGGCGATCTGGCCGAGCGGGTCCTCTCCCCCTCCCCCGCCCCCCCGGCGGAAAGACCGGGCCGTTTGACCGCCGAGGAGGGGACCGGACCGGCCTACCGGGACCATATCCGCTCCCTGATCGGGAAGCTCGACCCGCTGGAGATCGTCGTCGACTGCTCCAACGGGATGGCCGGGCTGGAGTTCCCCCTGGTCTTCGAGGGGCTCCCGCCCCGGGCCGAACTG
>PWXJ01000302.1 GCA_003561965.1 PVC group bacterium | reverse complement strand
CCCTCGGCCTCCCCCAGGACACCTGGGCCCTCAACGAGGGGGTCCTGACCGACGACGGTTTTCTCCAGCAGGCCTACGGGGTCCACGACAAGCTCGAGGAGATCTTCTTCCACAGCCTGAAAGATCTGAAGAAGGGGCTGCTCTGCTGCGTCTTCGATACCACCGACGTGATCCAGCACGAGTTCTGGCGTTACCTGGAGGATGACCATCCGGCTCGGAAAGCCGGGGACATCCCCCGGCCGGAAGTGATCGAAGAACTTTACCGGAGGATGGACGCGATGGTGGGGAAGGTCCGGGCCGGGCTGAAAGAGCGCGACCTCCTCCTGGTCATCTCCGACCACGGCTTCAAGCTCTTCCACCGGGGGGTCAACGTCAACACCTGGCTTTTCCGGAACGGCTACCTGGCCCTGAAGGAGGGCCGGACCGTTTCGGGCGAGTGGTACCGGGACGTCGACTGGTCCCGGACCCGGGCCTACGCCTTCGGCCTCTCCGGGGTCTATCTCAACCTCAAGGGCCGGGAGAAGGAAGGGATCGTCGATCCGGAAGCGGCCGGGGCCCTGAAGCGGGAGCTGATTGAAAAACTCACCGCCCTCGAAGATCCCGGCTGGGGGGAACGCCCCCCGCTGGCCGCGGTTTACGATACCGCCCAAATCTATACCGGCCCCTACCGGGAGAACGCCCCCGACCTGATCCTCGGATTCCGCCCCGGCTGGCGCCACTCCTGGGAGTCGGTCTCGGGGAAGGTGGAGGAGGAGGTCTTCATCGACAACGACAAGGCCTGGTCGGCCGACCACTGCATCGACCACCGCGCCGTCCCCGGGGTCTTCTTCTCCAGCCGCCCGGTCGGGGAGGGAGAGATCTCCCTGGCCGACCTCGCCCCGACGGCGCTGAACCTCTTCGGCGTCCGTCCCCCCGGTTATATGGACGGGAAGCCATTGGAGTTTACCGATAAGCCGCAGGGAGAAGACCGATGAGACCGATATTCACCCGGATCCGTTATCCGCTGATATTCCTGGCCGCCCTCGGGCTGTTCGCCTGTTCCCGCTCCCGGGAGCCGGGGGAGAAGGTGATCATCCTGGCGATCGACGGGATGGATCCCCGGATCGTCCAGTCGATGTTCGACCAGGGCCGGCTCCCCCACTTTAAGAAGCTGGCCGAGATGGGCGGTTTCAAGAACCTCTGGTCGTCCGTCCCCCCCCAGTCACCGGTGGCCTGGGCCAACTTCATCACCGGGCAGGACCCCGGCGGCCACGCCATCTTCGACTTCATCCACCGCGACCCCGACAATTACCTCCCCTACCTCTCCCTGACCGAGACCCTCCCGCCGCGGAAACAGATCAAGGCCGGCAGCTACGTCATCCCCATCTCCGGCGGGGAGGTGAAGCTGCTGAGGGAGGGGAGGGCTTTCTGGGAGTACCTCGACGAGGCCGGGATCCCGGCCACCCTCTTCAAGATCCCCTCCAACTACCCCCCGGTCGAGGCCGGGGTGGGTTCGGTCTCCGGGATGGGAACCCCCGACCTGATGGGAACCTACGGGACCTACCAGTACTTCACCACCGACCGTTCCGATATCCCCGACGACTACTCCGGGGCCCGGCTGACCCTGGTCGACGTGGTCGACGGGGCGGTCCGGGAGGTGATCGAGGGTCCGCCCAATACCTACCTCGAGGAGGGTCCGACTCTCGAGGTCTCTTTCACCGCCTGGCTCGATCCGGAAGAGCCGGTGATCCGGATCGACCTGCCGGGAGAGGAGATCGTCCTCAGGGAAGGGGAGTGGTCGGACTGGGTGGTCCTCTCCTTCAAGCCGCTCCCGGTGGTCCCGGCGATGACCGGGATCGTCCGCTTCTTCGCCCGCCAGGTCCGGCCCTACTTCAAGCTCTACGTCACCCCGGTCAACATCAACCCGGCCGACCCCGCCCTGCCGATCGATTACCCGGCCGGCACCGCCGCCCGGATCGCCCGGGAGGCCGGCCTCTACTACACCCAGGGGATGCCCGAGGACACCAAGGCCCTGACCAACAATTCCCTCTCGATCGACGAGTTTTATCAGCTCTCCCGGATGATCCTGGAAGAACGCCACCGCCTCTTCCATCACCTCTTCGACCAGTTCGAGGAGGGGCTGTTCTTCTTCTACTACTGCAGCATCGACCAGGGGACCCACATCTTCTGGCACCTGAGAGACGAAAACCATCCCCTCTACGACCCCGACGCCCGCCAGAGGCTGGGGGACGTGATCGAGGAACTCTACGAGGATATGGACCCGATCGTGGCCCGGATCCTCGAGCGGCTCGACGAAGATACCACCCTGATCATTATGTCCGACCACGGTTTCTCCCCCCTCTACCGGAACTTCCAGCTCAACGCCTGGCTGGAGCGGAACGGCTACCTGACCCTCCGCCGGGGCCGGAGGTCCGGTTCGCTGCTGATGGGCGACATCGACTGGTCCCGGACCCGGGCCTACGCCCTCGGCCTCAACGCCCTCTACGTCAACCTCCGGGGCCGGGAGGGGTCGGGGATCGTCAACCCGGGTCTGGAGCGGGACCGGCTGGTCGAGGAACTGGTCGAAAAGCTGGAGGCGCTCCGGGACCCGGTGACCGGGCATTCGGTGGTCAAGCGGGCCCACCCCCGGGAGAAGGTTTACAGCGGCCCTTATGTCGAGCGGGCCCCCGACATCCTGGTCGGTTACGACTGGGGCTACCGGACCGCCTGGGAGAGCGCGCTGGGGGACGTGGTCTCCGGTGACCTGGTCACCGACTGCGAGGACCTCTGGTCGGGCGACCACTGCGGGGCCACCGAGATCGTCCCCGGGGTCCTCTTCTCCAGCCGGCCGCTCCTCCTCAACGGCCCCCGCCTTTATGACATCACCCCCTCGATCCTCTCGCTCTTCGGGGTCCCGGTCCCGAAAGAGATGACCGGCCGGGACATTTTTACTCCCGCTCCCGATCCGGAAAAGCAAGTCCCCACCGAGGAGGAGATCCGGAAACTGCGGGCGTTGGATTATATATAGGGAGTGGGGAGTGGGGAGTAGGGAGTGGGGCTGGAAAACCCCGGCCCTCTGAACCATTCCCCATTCCCTATTCCCCAATCCCCAAAAAAGGAGAAAGTAACGATGGCGAAGAAGATCAGGATCGAAAACGAACTCTACGATCAGCTCCGGCAGTACTCCGAAGCCGCCGGCTACTCCTCGGCCGACGAGTTCATCGTCCACGTCCTGGAAAAGTCGGTGGCCGACCTGGAGAAGAACGCCGACCGGGAATCGGTCAAGGAACGCCTCACCGGCCTCGGGTATTTGGGTTAGGGAATAGGGAATAGGGAATAGGGAATAGGGAATAGGGAATAGGGAATAGGGAATAGAAAGCAGTAGTAGCAGGCTTAGACCATTCCCCATTCACCATTCACCATTCCCCAATCACCATTCCCCAACTCCATTCCCCATTCCCCATTCACCATTCCCCAATCACCATTCCCCAACTCCATTCCCCAATCCCCATTCCCCCCTTGCGATGAGAATATCTCAATTCAGAATATCGCGGCTGGCGGCCGCCGCGGCTTTCGCCACTCTCCTGCTCTGGGGGACGGCGGGCTGTAGGGAGAGGGCGGAACCGGTATCCCCGGTCATCGTGGTGGAATCGGTCCCGGCGGAGACCGCCCTGGGCACCGAGGACCTGGCCCGGACCCCCGACGTCTGGAAGGAGATGTTCTCCTCGGCCCGCCGGAACATCCGCCTCGGGATGTTCTATATGATCTCCGAAGAGGAGAGCCGGCTCGAGGAGATCGTCGAGATCATCGAGCGGCGGGCGGACGCCGGCGTCCGGGTCCGGATCCTGACCGAGGCGGCGTTTTACCGCAACTACCCCGAACTGGTCGACCGGTTCGCCGGACGGAATAACATCCGGGTCCGGGTGGTGGATTTCGACGGCTATATCGAGGGGATACTGCACGCCAAGTACTTCATTGTCGACGACGAGCATTTCTACGTGGGAAGCACCAACTTCGACTGGAGGTCGCTGGAGCACATCCGGGAGATCGGCCTGGCCGGGAGCTCGCCGGAGATCGCCCGGGGCCTGATCGAGATCTTTGAGACCGACTTCCGGATCGCCTCCGGCCGTCCGCCCCGGGGCCGGTTCCACCGGCCGGCCCGCGGCTGTTTCGGCGCGGGCGAAATTGACCTCGACCGGATCACCCTCCGGCTGGTCGCCACCCCACCGGAGATCACCCCGGCCAATATCCCGCTGACCGGGGAGACCCTGCTGGGGATGATCAACTCGGCCCGGGAGGAGATCCGGGTCGACGTCTTCCAGTACGGCCTG
>PWXJ01000041.1 GCA_003561965.1 PVC group bacterium | reverse complement strand
TACTCCAGGGTAATCTCCAGCACTTCCCGGGTATCTTCCCGGACCCGGCACCGGTGGTGGGGCCGGTGGCCGGCCAGCCAGATGATCTTCTCCCGGTCCTCGATCACCGGGACCAGCCCCCGGCGGGATAAGGGAACCCCGGATTCGGCCAGGAGCTTCTTCACCTTTCTCCTCCCCTCCATCCCCAGCGGCCGGTAGCGGTCCCCCGGCCGGCGGGAACGGACGGTCAGGGGAGGCTGGACCCGTTCCCGGTCGAAATATTCCCGGAGCGTCCCCGGCCCGTCCCCTCCCGTCCCGGCTCCTCCCGTCCCCGCCATCCCCGGCTCGACCGGGAGAATTCGGATCCGGAGGCGGGCGGGGATCTCCTTGATCTCCGCCTCGCCTGGAATCTCCAGCACCCGCTCCGGGAGGCTTTTTTCCTCCCGGCCGGAAGAGATGAAAAGATCTTCCCCCTCGCGACAGGCGACCGCCGGGCCCGGGAGGTCATACCGCCGGCCGGAAGGCCCCAGGGCCAACCGCTCCAGGGCGCGGAAATGCCGGCGGCCGGCAGAAGAAACCCCGGAACAGGCCAGCAGCCGCCGCAGGGCCTCCCCCCTCTCCGGGGGGGCGGCCCGGAGGAAGCGGTCACAATCGAGGAACGGACCCCCCGGCCCCTCCCGGATCAGGTCCCGGCAACGCGTATCCAGCACCACCCGGAGGTATTCCTCCCGCTCCCGCTCCCGCTCGGCCAGTTCCACCAGCAGTTCCCGGCAGCGGGGACTGTACCCGGCCTCCAGCAGCGGCAGGAGGTGGTGTCGGACCCGGTTGCGGAGGAACCGGGGATCCCGGTTGCTGGAATCGCGGCGAAACCCCTCCCCGACCTCTTCGAGAAAGGCGAGAAGCTCTTCCCGCCGGAAGGACAACAGCGGCCGGACCACCCGCAGTTCCCCCTCCATCCGGGAGGGAAGCATCCCGGCCAGGGCGGCCGGACGGCCGCCCCGGAAAAGCCGGAGGAGCACGGTCTCCGCCTGGTCGTCGGCCTGGTGGCCGAGGGCCAGGACCCCGATCCCGGTCTCCCGGGCGACCTCCCGGAAATAACCGTAACGGACCCGGCGGGCGGCCTCTTCCGGCGAGTAACCGCTTTCCTCGATCACCGGCCCGACCGGGCGGCGGCCGGAGACGCAGGGGATCTCCAGACGGGCGGCCAGCTCTTCCACCCAGCGGCGGTCGGCCCGGGAGTCCTCCCCCCGGAGACCGTGATCGAGATGGACCGCGGTCAGGTGCAGCCGTTGCCGCCGGCCCAGCCTCACCAGCAAGTGAAGCAGGGCGACCGAATCGGCGCCGCCGGAGACGGCGACCAGTATCCGGTCACCGGGCCGCCAGAGACGGTGGAAAGAGGCGTAAGCCTCCATCCGCCGGACCAGCCTCCCGCCCCGGCCGGCCCCCGGATTTTCTCCCCCGGAACGTTCCCGGCAAACTTTATCTCGGATTTTTTTCTTGTCAGATTTTGTCATTTTGGTATTTTGTTCCTGAAGGTAGCCGGAAGCCCGTTCTCGCCGGATTGACCGAAAAACCGGGTGGATAACGGGGCCGGCCGTCATCATAACACACCGCCCTGCTTGGCTGGTATGGAAAATCATCCCTACCGGGGAAAACTGTCGGTTCTGGAGTCCCTGACCCCGCTGGCCGGGGAACTGCGAACGGTCCGGATCGACCGGGGGCAGCTGGTCGCCTTCTGCTCCCAGATCGGCTCCTCCCACTTCCCCAACCTCCGCTGGAACTACTTCTTCATCCACCCCGGCCTGGACGAGGTCGGGGTCGACTACTTTATGCTGATGAACGCCCTGAACTTCTGCTACTGGGGCGACCCGAAGTGGACGGTGGAATACCGGGGACAATTACTTGACGGCGCCTTCGGGATGTTTGCCGCCCTGACCCGGGCCCTCCGGGATGGTTACCCGATCTACGACGGGGAGTGGCTGGCCGGGATCAGCCGGAACGACCTGGCCCATATCCTCAGGGGCGAAGGGGAGATCCCCCTCTTCTACCAGCGCTTCAATATCTGCCGGGAGGTGGGGAGGGTACTGACCGAAAGTTTCGGGGGAAGGTTTCACAACCTGGTGGCCCGGGCCGATAAGAGCGCGGTCAAACTGGTCCGGCTGCTGGTCGAGCATTTCCCCTCCTTCGACGACTCCGACGAATGGGAAGACCGCCGGATCCTCTTTTACAAGCGGGCCCAGCTCGCCCCGGCGATGCTCCAGGAACGCTGGCAGGGCCGGGGCCCGGGAGAATTCTCCGACATCGACGAGATGACCGCCTCGGCCGACTACAAGATCCCCCAGGTGCTGAGGCAGCTGGGAATTCTGGTCTATTGCCCCGAACTGGAAAATTTCGTCGACCGGAAGGTCCGGATCCCCCCCGGGACCCGGGAGGAGCTGGAGATCCGGATCACCACCCTGGTCGCCTGCGAAATGATCCGGGAGCGGCTCCAGCCCCGGTTCCCGGAGATCACCTCCCAGGCCGTCGACCGGCTGCTCTGGTCCGCCGGGCAGGTCAAGAAAGGGCCGAATCACAAACCCTACCACCTGACCCTGACCACGGCTTACTGAGGCGGCCCGGCAGCCGCGCTTTCCGTCGTTGCCGATGTCATTGCGAGCCCAATGCCTTTGCGATCCGGCTTTAGACGGAGAAGCAATCTCTACCTGTTGACAATCAATTCATTCTGGTCGAGAATCAATCCAGCTCTTCACTGGACCGATGCGGGGTCGGCCGGTCAACCTCCACTGACCGCCCCCCAAGGAATTTTCCGATGAAGAAGACCAACATTCTTTTCGTCTGCGTGGGAAACTCCTGCCGGAGCCAGATCGCCGAAGGCTACGGAAGGGCCTGGGGAAGCTCGGTGATGGAGGTGAAGAGCGCCGGGACCAACGCCATCGACGCCATCAGCTCCGAGATCCGCCTGGTGATGGCCGAAGAGGGGATCGACATCTCCGGCCAGCGGCCGAAAAAGCTGACCGCGGGGATGATCCGGTGGGCCGACCGGGGGATCGTCCTCGGGGGGACCCCGGAACTGCTCTACCCCGAATTGCTGAAAGACAAGCTGGTCTACTGGCCGACCCCCGACCCCTACGGCCAGGGGGTGGAGGCGGCCCGGGAGGTCCGGGACCTGATCAAGAACCGGATCACCGACCTGATCATTGATTTGGGCAGTGGACAGTAGGCAGTGGGCAGTAGTTCTTGGTCCAAACAGCGGCCGAGACGGGGGAAGTATTAGTGAAGATTGGCGAAGATTAGCGGTTCCAAAAAAGGGGGCGAGGCAGGGGGCAAAATCAGAGCAATCAGTGTAATCAGTGGAGATAAACGGGAAGCGAAATGAAGATCGGGATAATATCGGACACCCACGAAAATATGGACAAAATCCGCAAGGCGGTCGAGCTCTTCAACCGGGAAGGGGTCGGGGCCGTCCTCCACGGGGGGGACATCATCTCCCCGATCACCGCCAAGGAATTCAAGGACCTGCAGGCCCCCCTGACCGGGGTCTTCGGCAACAACGACGGCGACAGGCTTTTTCTCACCGAGCGCTTCAAGGAGATCGGGACCCTCCACCCCAAGCGCTGGGAGGGGGAACTGGACGGGAAGAAGTTCCTGCTGATCCACGAGCCGGATATGCTCGACGCCCTGGC
Source organism: PVC group bacterium (assembly GCA_003561965.1). Taxonomy (GTDB): domain Bacteria; phylum Auribacterota; class Erginobacteria; order Erginobacterales; family Erginobacteraceae; genus Erginobacter. The sequence goes on along the minus strand of PWXJ01000041.1, from coordinate 671 downwards.
CGAGAGCGGCCATTACGACGTGATCGTCTACGGCCACACCCACCGCTCCGAGGTCACCCGCCGGGGAAAGACCCTGGTCGTCAACCCCGGCGAGGGCGGGGGCTGGATCACCGGAAAAGCCACCGCCGCCATCCTCGACACGGAGACGATGGAAGCGCGGTTGGTGGAGATTTAGTAGGCAGTAGGCAGTGGGCAGTAGGCAGTAGACAATAGGCAGGGGGCAGTAGGCAGTGGGGCATTTTCGTCCCTGGTGGCAAAGTCAATTCGTCTTTAAACAATAAGCGGCAAGGAGAGCTAACTGTGGAATTTCTGGAATTGGTGAAGAAACGGCGGTCGGTGAGGAAGTTCACGGAGCGGGGGGTCGAACGGGAGAAGATCGAACTCTGCCTGGAGGCGGCCCGGCTGGCGCCTTCGGCCTGCAACGCCCAGCCCTGGCGATTCCTGGTCTTCGACGATCCGGAGAAGAAGGCGGCCCTCTGCAAGGCGGCCCTCTCGGGGGTCTACCGGAACAGCGGTTTCGCCGCCGCCGCCCCGGTGATTATCGCCGCCATCTCCACCCCGGGCAAGCTCCTCCCCAACCTGGTCGGACGTTTCCAGGGGAAGCACTACCCGCTGATCGACCTCGGGATCGCCGCCGAGCACCTGGTCCTCCAGGCTACAGAACTGGGACT
>PWXJ01000233.1 GCA_003561965.1 PVC group bacterium | reverse complement strand
GTGGAAGAAGAACTGAGGATCCGGCAGGACCCGGGAGATATCGCCTCCCTCGAGGCCTCGATCCTCAAGGTCGGGCTCCTGAACCCGATCCTGGTCGACGAGGAAAACCGGCTGGTGGCCGGCTACCGGAGGCTTACCGCCTGTCGGAACCTCGGCTGGCGGGAGATCGAGGCGACCGTGGTCCGGTTTGAAGGCGATCTGCTGAAGATGCTCGACGCCGAGGTCGACGAGAACCTCCTCCGGAAGGACTTCACCGACGAAGAGATCGAGTCGATCGAGCGGCGACGGGAGGAGATCATCCGGAAGCTGCGGGGAAATATCTGGCAGCGGTTCTGGCGCTGGCTGAAGAAGATTTTCCGGCCCGGATCAGGAAAAGGTAGGCAGGATAAAGAACAGGATCGAGCCGGCGGCCAGCAGGAAGAAACCGCCCAGCAGGCCGTAGCCGACCAGCCTGGCCCAGCGGGCGGGGAACAGAGAACTCCAGCCGAGGGTAAAGAGGATCGCCCAGGCGGGCATCACCAGGAAAAGATGCCTCCCCTGGGTGATGATGGTGCTGCCCTTCAGCCCCCAAAATAAGTAAATCGCCACCAGTACCGCCGCGGCAAATACAATCAAGGTGGTCACCGTCTCCCTTCTCCGGACAGAAGGCGAACCCCGCCCGGCCGCGGATCTGCCCAGGAAGATAACGACCCCGAACAGGGAGATGCCGGAGGCCGCCGCCAGAAACCGATAGACAAACCCCGGCAGCTCATATATCAGCCAACCGTACTTCAACCAGAAGCTCTTGAATAGTTCACCGTGGAACCAGGACCAGTAACCCGGGCGGAAATTGACCCGGCCGTAAAGAAAATCAAGCAAGGTCGAGGAGAAGATATTCAGCCGGACGATGAAGACCCGGGCAACCTCCGGGAAATACCAGACCAACGCGGCGTAACCCGCCGCCAGGAGCAGCGCAACCAAACCGGTCCAGCCCGCCGCCCGGGCCGGGGCCGGGGCGCCCCTCCGTCGGGGAAGGAAGTGAAGCAACAACACCACCGGCAGCACCGCCAGCAGGATCAAGCCCTTGTAATTGATCATTACCCCCAAACCGAGAAGGCAGAGGATAAGAAATGTCCGGGCGGGGGTGAACCCGTTCGTCCGGGACCGGAGGACCAGATAAATCACGGCGGCCCCGATGCAGTTGATCGGCGGATCGGGACTGACCGAGGTCCCGATGACCAGAACCTGCGGGATAAAAGCGGCCGCCGCCGTCGCCGCCGGGACCAGCGGCGAGGACCTTCCAAAGACTTCTCCGGCGCAGCCGGCGACCAGGATGACCGTCAGGAGGGTGAAAAAGAGGGAGAACAGCCGGAGCCGGTAGAGTTCGGACTCCAGCGACCGGGCGGCCGGCCAGCGCAGGACCAGGGAAGCCAGGAAGTAATAGAGGGGAGGGTTCTTCCCGATCTGGGAGGGCGCGGCGGATAGAAACGGCGTCCCCCGGAAAGTGCGAGGAAGGGGTCTCGGCTCCTCCAGCCTGAGGTACCGCCAATAATCGTGACGGTCCATAGAGACGATTATCTCCTCCTGGAGGCCGGGATCGGATCGGGGCGACCAGGGCGGGTCGCCCGAGGCCAGCACTTTCACGTACTCAAAATGAGTCGGCTCGTCCGGCGACTGCCAGGGGGGAATAATCACCACCAGGGCCAGGCCGAAAATCGCGGACGCGGCCAGGACCAGCAGCGTAACTTTCCGAACACCGGGATCGGAACCCGTACGGCTTGCCGCTTCCCGGTCTCCCTTGGCCCCGCCCCCGTTCATCCGATCTTTCCGGGCCCGTTCTCTTCCGGAACCCCGGAGGCGGAACCGACATTCTCCAGCTCGATCCGGGTCGGGACGCTGACATAACCTTCCATCGGGTTCGGGTTAACGACCTCGATGATGGCCGCGTTGTTGATCCAGTCGAGTGTACGGTAGACGCGGTTCCCGGTAACGACCGAGGCGGCCGGATTGATGGAATAGGTCCCTCCGGCGAGATTGGCCCGGTGGTGGAAGACAACGAGGCATTCCTGGCCTTTCTTCATATCCGGAGTCGGGAGGCCGAGCCAGTCGGCGTTGGTGCCGAAGACATTGAACCCGTATCGGTTGCGGAAGATATTCCCGAGCACGAACCGCTCGACGTCGGCGTGGAACTTTATCCGGAAGCGCAACTGAAAATCCTCCCCGTATTTGAAGACACTCCGGGGTTGGCCTTGGTCGTCCAGGATCTCCACCGCGGTAATTTCGGCTTCCTTGCTTCCGTAACGGCTGTATTCGGCCGGCTCCCCCCCGGGGGTTGACGGCAGGCCCAAAGAAGCGCGTTCCCGCTCCCGATTGTCGATCAGGGCCAGGTACCGAGCGGCGATCGGCCCCGGCTCCCCCCGGGCCAACAGCCGGGAATAATCCAGGATCATCGCCTGGTGGCAGATGTTGCGGACCGACTCGACGTCGTGGGTGACGTAAACCAGGGTCTTTCCCATCTCCTGGAAATCCCGGATCTTCCGGACGCACTTATGCTGAAAATAGGTATCCCCGACCGAGAGGATCTCGTCGATCAGGAGGATATCGGGATCGAGGGTAACGGCGACGGCGAAGGCCAGACGAACGTACATCCCGTTGGAGTAGGTCTTGACCGGCTGATCGATGAATTCGCCGATCTCGGCGAATGCGATGATCTCGCCGAGCTTCCCCTTGATCTCCCTCGGGGTGAGGCCGAGGATCAACCCGCTGAGAAGCGCGTTTTCCCGGCCGGTGAACTCGGGGTTGAAACCCGCCCCCAGCTCGAGGATGGTCGCCACCCGCCCGCTGACCTCGATCTTTCCCCGGGTGGGGGCCATAATTCCGGCCATCAGCTGGAGAATGGTGGTCTTGCCGGAGCCGTTCTGCCCCAGGACCCCGAGGGTCGTCCCGGCCTCCAGGTCGAGAGATATATCCCGCAGGGCCCAGAACTCCCGGTGAAACTTCTTCCGCTTCGGGTGCACCGCTTCCCAGAGCCGCTGGAGGGGGCTGTCGTAGATGGGAAACTTTTTTGAAACCTGTTTCAGGGAGAGGGCGATCTCGCTCATTTCAATTCAAACCCGGGCCGGCGAGGCCGCCGGCCGCGATTCAGATCAGGTCGACAAGAGATTTCTGGGTTCTTTTAAACCACCACCAGCCGGCGGTGAAGACCACCAGGCCCACTCCGGTCAGGTAACAATACATCAACCAGTCGGGGGCGGCACCGTCCAGGAAGACCCGCCGGTAATTATGGAGGAGGGCGGCGGCCGGGTTGAGGGTAAGCCAGAAAGAGAATCTCCCCTCGAACGCGGTCCGGACCAGTTCCTCGGGATAAAAGATCGGGGTGAGAAACATCCAGCAGACCAGCCCCAGGGTTACGGCCTGGCGGATATCCCGGATAAAAACCCCGACACTCGCCGCCAGCCAGCCGATCCCCGCCGTGATCAGAAACTGGGGAAGCAGGAGGAGGGGAAAGAGGAGCCAGGTCCAGAAAACCCCCTTGCCGAGAACGATCAGGCCCGCCCCCAGAACCGCCAGGCCGATCAACTGGTGAATGATCGCCGAGAGAATCACCTGGAGCGGGAGGATCTCCGCCGGAAAGATCACCTTTTTTACCATACTGACGTGATCGACGATCACGGTCGTACAGCGGTTGATCCCGTCGCTGATTGCCAGCCAGACCACGATCCCGGAGAAAATATAGAGGGCGTAAGCGCTGATGGAAGTATCATAGGGGAGGCGCAGTTGGAACAACCCCCCGAAGACCAGGGTATAGATACCGAGCAGGACCACCGGTTCGACTATCGACCAGACCAGCCCGAAGACCGAACCCTTGTATTTTCCCGTCACGTCTCTTCTGACCAGCGCGAAGAGAAGATAATGATTCCGGCGGAGAAAGCGTAAAGCGGAAAAGCTCATACCGGAAATATATTAGTTACCGCGGGCCCGCGCAAGCCTTTTACCGGCGTCCGGGTAACGCCGGGCAACCTTTTTCATTAGGCGGTCGGTCGGCATTTGTGCTAACTTTCAGCCCGGGATTTCGGCTGATGAACAATCATTCCCGGAGACTTATCGGCCGAGGGGAGAGATAATGAATGTACCCCGGGAGAAAATGAGCTTCGACCTCCGGCAGCGTTACCGGTTGGCCGCTCAACTGATCGAGACCGTCCGGAAGAAAAAGCCCCTCCGGATACTTGACGCCGGCGGCCGGGAGGGGTATTTACATAACTTCCTCCCCGAGGACGAGATAACCAACCTCGACCTGGAGTTTTTTCCGGGGGACTCATTCGTGGTCGGCGACCTCCTGCTCCTCCCCTTCACCGCCGGGACCTTCGACCTGGTCGTCTCCCTGGACGTGCTGGAGCATATTGAGCCCGGCCGCCGGGGGGGGGTGCTCGATGAGATCGACCGGGTGAGCCGGGATTACTTCATCGTCGGGGCTCCCTTCCGGGACCGGAAGGTCGTGGAGGCGGAGAAGCTGGCCAACGAGTTCCACCTCCGGGCGACCGGCCGGGAAAATGAATTCCTGGCCGAACACCTCCGGCTCGGCCTGCCGGAACTGGAGGAGGTCACCTCCTGGATCGAAGATCGGGGCTACCAATCCGTGATTTTACCGAATAATTACCTGCCCTTCTGGCTGGTGATGATGGGGCTGAGCGCATATTTTACCAGCCTCCCCCGGCCCGGGGACCTGATGGCGGCGGTGACCGAACTTTATGAAATTAATTTTTCCCGGTATGACGCTCAATCCCCCGCCTACCGGAAAATTCTCCTGATCGCCAAGTCCGGCCCGCTCGACCAGGAGGCGATCCGAAAGCGATTCGCCCCCGCGCCTTTTTCCGAGGATTCAGGGAAAAGGGCCTGGAATTTCGCTGACCGGGTTCTGAGCGAACTGGTCACCGACCGGGAAAGAAAGCTGCTGGAACTCCAGGAGGAGATAAACCGCCTCCAGGCGGAACTCGCCCGTCGGGACGAGGATTGCCGGAGGGCGCGGGCGGAATTAGAAGGCATCAAAGGCACTCCAGCCTACCGGTTTTACAAGAATACCTGGGGCCGGATCCGGGGCAGCTGAAGATGGACGCCGGACGACTGGACTGATTATCTCCGGCGGTCAATTATCCGGTACCGGCCTGATGGATCCAAGTTTCCCCGATGTTAAATCGTCGCTGCCCTAACCCCCGATGACAAGAAAGGAAAATCACCGGAGTTCCGGCCCCGGGGGGGTAACGATTATTATCCCCAACCTTAACGGGCGCCGGCATCTTCCCCGCTGCCTGGAATCCCTGAAGCTGACCACCGGGGTTGATTTTGAAGTCCTGGTGGTCGATAACGGATCCTCGGACGGCAGCCTGGAGTGGATAAGAGAGAATCACCGGGAGGTCTCCGTGCTGGCCCTGGGGGAAAACCGGGGTTTTTCCGGGGCCCTGATGAGCGGGGTCCGACGCTCCGAACGGCCGCTGGTCTGCTTCCTCAACAATGACACCGAAGTCCGGCAGGATTGGCTGGAGCACCTGGTCCGGACCCTGAACTCCGATCCCGAGATCGGCGCCGTCTCCTCCACCCTGTTCTATATGCACGACCCGGATTTGATCAACTTCGCCGGGGGCGAGATGACCCGGCCGGGCTATGGTTACCAGGGCCGGCTGGGCTGGCCCCGGGCGGCGCTGGAGGGGATGGACGAGGTGGAAGAGACCCTCTTTCCTTCCGGCGCGGCGATGCTGATCAGCCGCCGGCTGTTGCTGGACTGCGGCGGGCTGGATGAAGAATTATACCCGATCTATCACGAGGACGTCGATCTGGGGTGGCGTCTCTGGTTGATGGGTTATCGCGTGGTCATCACCCAGAAATCGGTGGTCCTGCACCACGAGGGGGGAGATACCGGCCCCCGGGCCGGGGCGGAGCGGATTGCCAGGCTGGGGTTTCGACACAGCATCCGCTGCTCGTTGAAGAACTACGAAACCCGTCGTCTGCTCCCCGTCCTGGGGGCCCTGATGGCTTCCCAGTTCCTGGCCCGCTTATCCGCCCCGGCGTCCCCGACCGGGAATATCCCCCGAGGATTATTATTTCTTCCCCGAGCCATTCCGGGCCTGCTGTCCGGGGCCCGGACGGCGGGAGGAATAATCACCGGGGCCTGGCGATGGAACCTGGCCCGGATCGGCGACACCCGGCGGCAGCGGAGGTTCATCCAGTCCCGGAGGAGACGGCAAGACCGGGAACTCTTCCAACGGGGGTTGATCCGGTCCCGCCCCTGGTTCCCGTTCCAGGCCGATCCGGACCCCGGGCGGGTCCTGCCGTTCGATCAACTCTTCCTCCAGCCGGAGCTGTTCCCGGCCGAGGATTCCGCGATCGGGCGCCTGGCGGGGGGCTGGGGCCCGGTCCCCCGGCCGCGGTCCGGACGCTCCCGGACCCTGATGTACCTGGCCGGCTGCCGGCTCCGGGTGGCCCCCCGGACCTCCGGCCGGGTGGTGGCCCGGATCGGCCTGACCGACCCGGCCAACCGGGGCGCGGTCAGGCTGGTCTGCGGTCAAGCCGCCTCCGGCTGGAAACGGCTGAAAAGCCGGGATCCGGTAACGATCCAATGCCCGGCGACCTCCGGTCCCGGGGGGGAACTGGAGATCAAGATCGTCGCCGACCCCTCCGGCTATACGACCCGGCGGCGGATGTGGTGGTGCGCGGTGGAGAAGATCGAGTTCATCCCCGACCGGACGGAGGCGAAGCCGCCGGAGCCGATCAGGGTCTCGGTGATCATCCCGACCTACAACCGCGCTCCCTTCCTCCGGGACTGCCTGCTGGCGCTGGTTGAACAGACCTCCCCGCCCCGGGAAGTAATCGTGGTCGATGACGGGTCAACCGACCGGACCCCGGAGATCCTGGCCGAATTCGCCGGCCGCCAATCCCTGCCGTTCACCTTCAAGACCGACCGGCAGGTCAACTCGGGCCCGGGGGCGGCCCGCAACCGGGGCCTCGAACTGGCGTCCGGGAATCTAATCGCTTTTTTGGGCGATGATATGATCGCCGAGCCGGACTGGCTGGAGAATCACATCGCCGTTCACGCCGAACGCGGCCTTTCCTGCGCGGTCTGCGGATTCACCGACTGGGACCGGGAGCGGATGACGGTCACGCCCCTGCTGGATTTCGTCAATAGTTACGGACACCAGTTCGGCTTCGTCCATTTCCGGGACGGGGAGGAAGTACCCTTCACCAGCTTCTATACCAGCAACCTCTCGGTACCGGCCCGGTTTTTATCGGAAAATCCTTTTGACACCTGGTTTCGCCAGGCGGCCTTCGAGGACTGCGAACTCGGCTACCGGCTCTGCTCCCGGGGGATGCCGATCGTTTACCAGCCCCGCTGCGTTGTCCGCCACCGGCATCCGACGACCGCCGGGGATTTCTGCCGCCGCCAGCGGATGCTGGGGGAACTCTGGGTGGAGATGGTCGAACGGTGGCCGGAACTGAAACCTTACTTCCCCTTCTCCGCTCCCGGACGTTTCCAGCCGCCCCGGCTGGAGGAGAACTGCGTCGGGGCGGCGGAGCGGCTGCTGAGAACGCTCGACCGCCGGCGGATCAAGTTACCGAAGCCGCTCTACCGCCTCTGGCTCCACCGGCACTTTATGGCCGGGGCCCGAGAAGCCTACCGGAAACGGTGGCCGGCGGCCGAGCCTCCCCGGAAATAAACCTTCCCACTGACCGGATTGACTATGACCGGAATTAAAATCCACCAGATTTATTACCGGGAGGACCAGAAGCAATACCTGGACGAGGGGTTTTCTCCCTGGAACAACCTGAAAAACCCCCACCCGGAGTGGGCTGAACTGTGGGCGATCATCAAGACCCTGAAAAGGCATCCCTGGGCCCGGTCCCCGGAGCTGACGGGGTTTGTCAGCTGGAAGTTTCGCCGGAAAACCGGCCTCAGCAGTAAAGACGTCCTGGATTTTATCGACACCCACCCGGGCTACGACTGCTATATCTTCAACCCCCTGACCCTCCAGACCGCGCTCTTCGCCAGTGTCTGGGAACAGGGGGAAGAATGGCATCCCGGCATCAAGGGACACGGCCACCATCTGCTCCAGGCCGCCGGGATCAAGACCGATCTCGACAGCTACGTCGACGGGTTCGCCACCACCGCCTACTGTAACTACCTGGTCGCCGGCCCGCGATTCTGGAAGGCCTATCTGTCCCTGATCAGAAAGGTGATGGCGACCCTGAAAAAACACCGCCGGGCAGAGGTCGGCCCCTGGCAGGAAACCATCCACAACTTCCGGGAATATCACTTCGTCCCTTTCCTGATCGAAAGATTTTTCGGGGTGGTGGTCCGGCTCCATCCGGATCTGAAGATCCTCCCCTACCGCTATCCGGCCGAAAAACAGGCGGAGCGGACCCCGGGCTTCGCCCAGCTGATCGAGCGGGCCGATGACCTCAAGACCGAATGCCGGGACGACCGGAACAGTCAGAGTTTCCAGGAATACCTGGGACTTCAACGACAGATGCACAACCGGCTCCGGCTCTCCCCCGACCGGGAAGCGTTATTGCTCAGGTAAGCGAAGCGGACGGCCGGAGCAGGGCGCGGAGGGCGGAATCAAGGGGAAGGGAACGGAACCTTTCCAGGCGGCGGTCCTGTTCCTCGACGATCCGGCGGCGGAGGACCGGGTCGTCCTGGAGCAGCGCCGCCATCTCGGCGATCTCGGGAAAGTTCTTCTCCCGGATCAGGACCCCGGCCCCGTCGAGGGTGTCGGGGACGGCGGCGGCGGCGTAAGCCAGCACCGGAATCCGGAAGCGCATCGCCTCCATCAGGGGCAGGCAGAACCCTTCGTGCTCGCTCAGGCAGAGATAGGCCCCGGCCAGTTGATAGTAAGCCAGGAGCTGGGCGTGGGAGACGTGACCGCTGAAAACAACGTCTTTCAGCCCGAGCTCCTGGATGACGGAGCGGAGAAATTCCAGGTATTGCTCTTCCCCCTGGTGGTTTCCCACCAGGAAAAGTTTCGCCGCCGGCTTGATCGGCTTGTAGTAATAGAAGACCTTCAGAAGGTCTTCCAGTTTTTTATTCGGAACCAGCCGGCCGACAAATAGCAGGTTGTTTCGGCCGCGGCGGTGGCGGAAGAGAACCGAGCGGTCGGGTTTTTCCTCCAGGGAGGACCAGTCGACGGTCAGGGGCACGGTCCCGGTCCGGGCGAAGCCGGCGGCCTCGAGTTCCCGGCGGTTGTACTCCGAAACCCCGAGGGCGAGATCGGTGACCGGGGCGAGCTGGAAGAGTTCCCTCCGGCCCCGGTCGAGCATCTCGGCCAGCTCCGGCCGGACCAGGGCGAAATAGCGGGCCGGGGTAATGTTGTGGTAGATGATGACTTTGGTGTCGGGGACGGTCCGGAAGTAATCGGTGGCCGAAGAACCGATGGAAAAATGGTAGACCAGGATGTTCCCCGGGCCGCTGTGCCGGCGATGCTCGCCGAGCGGCTCGGCCCGGGAGGCCGCCCGGGGGTCAAGTCCGCCGGAAGCGACGAAGATCCGGGAATCTTCTCCCCAGCCCCGGAAGATCTTCCGCAGTTCCAAGGCGTAATTGCTGATCGCGTCGCCCGGCATAAAACCGGCCAGGAGTTGATGAATTGCCATAAGCTTGCGTTCCTGGTTCGGGTTTGTCGGCTGCCGGGCGGGATAGTTGAAGATCCGGGCTATATTTCCGCAGCCGGGTTGAGGTACTGCCGCCGCCGGCACCGGCCGAGGGCGGTCTCCAGCCGGTCGAGAACCTTCTCCCAGTCATAATAACGCCGGACGTACTCCCGGCCCCGCTCACCCATCCGCCCGGCCGCCGCCGGCTCCCGCAGGAGATAGAGCAGGGCCTCTTCGAACTCGAAATAATCCCGAAAATACAGGCCGCCCCCGGAGCGGCGGCAGTGATCGAGGGTGACCGGGGAGAAGGCGTTGACCAGGGCCGGTTTCCCGGTCAGCCAGGATTCCAGAAGAACGATCGAGAGACTCTCGTTGGTTGAAGGGTGGCAGAAGGCCAGGGAGGCGGCATAGGCGTCCCACTTCCCGGCCTCCTCCAGGTAACCGAGATCTCTAATACTGTTTCTATCCTCCCGTTTCAGGTCGACCTCCCCCGTCCCGCAGAGGACCAGTTTCAGCCCGGTCCCCCGGTAGCGCCGGAAAGTCCGGAAGTACTCGATCAGGAGCGGGGTATTCTTCCCCCCCTCCCGCCGGCCGGCGTAAAACAAAAAGGGGCCGTCGAGGTTGTACTTCCGGCGGAAGGCGTCGGGGTCGGGCGGACCCGGGGCCTCGATCCCCATCCCGACCACGGCCGACTTCTCCCCGGAGGCCCGGAGCAGTTTTCCGGCGAACTCCCGTTCCGGGACGCTGTTGAAAAAGATGCCGGCGGCGGAGGAAAAGAGCCGGCGGATGATCTTCAGGTAGGCGAAAGGTTCGTCGTGGAGACAGGGGACGATAATCGCTTTCCCCGGCGCTCTCCGGGCACCGAAATAGGTGAGCCCGAAGAGGTAGGGGGAGAAGATAAAGAAATCGAATTCATCCCGGCAGGCCGTTATCCGGTCGCAAAGACTCCGGCTGACGGCCACCGAACCGATCAGGGCCTCTTCCTCCTCCCGGCTCAGGCTCAGGCCGGAGGCTATCCGGTCCAGGTAAAATGACCGGAGCCGGTGGTCGGGGGGGTCGGACGGAAACCTCCTGACCCTGACCCCCCGGATCACCTCCTCGCCCGGGGGATATTCGTTCTCCCAGGTGAAATGGTCGCGGACGCAGGTGGTCAGGACCTCGGAGTAGTGCCCCCGTTCCCGCATCCGCTCCGCCCAGTTCTGGATCAGGACCTCGGCGCCCCCGGCGGCGCCGGGGGCGTAACGGGGCGAGACATAAGCGATTTTCCAGTTTTCTTCCGGCATAAAATACCCGGTCGCCCCGGCCCGGCGGCCGGGGCGGGATTCCGGCGGGGTTGAAGTGACCGTTCCGGGAAAACGGCCGGAGGCTCAAACTCCGGCGGGTTGATCCCGGTCCCGTCTCAACTCCTCGACCTCGGCCTCCAGCCGGTCGAGACGCTGCTGATATTTCCGGTTGAGAGCCACCGCGATACCGGCCATCCGGGCGTTGAAATTTTTCTGCTGGGAGAAGAGGCGGAAGGTGTAAAACTTCAGCAGCTTCCAGATGATCTTTTTCAGCCAGACCTCGGGCCGGCCGGTCAAAGATTTTTTTCTTTCGATCGGGAAGTCCCCCAGATCGACATCGGCGGACGACCAGATATTTTTCAGGTAGTAGTCGAGATAGGTCTCGGTGCTCTGGGGGTTGGCCAGCTCCAGGGCCCGGATCGAGGAAAGGTCGTAGCGGCCCAGTTCCCCGGACCGCTTTCGCTCGACGATCCTTTCCCGGATCCCGGCCATTACGGCGTCGACTTCAACTCCCGGAGTTTTGATTTCAAAAGTATCTTCCTTCATCGGGTCCCTCCGGAGACGGTCGGCTTTATCTGTTCTACTCCAGTTCCCACTCCACCGGGATATCCGCTATCCCCGTCCCGGGGCGGGAAGAGACGACGGTAAAGGTATAGAAGAAATCCTGCCGGTGGTAGTTGCTCAGGTGATCCCCGGAATGGAGGGAAAGGGAGAGGAAGTAACGCCCCTCAAGGAGCGGAAGCCGGCGGAGCCGGAGGGTCAGCTTCCCCTCGCCCTCGATCGCGGGGATGGGAAAATTCCCCATCTGGGTATTGCTCCCGAAGCAGAGAGTGTACTGCTCGTTGTGGATGGCCAGGCCGAAGACCGGGTCCTTGATCCCGGTCCGGGCGAAAAAACCGATCTCCACCGTCAAGTCCTCCCCCGACCCGATGGTTTCGATGGTCTCCCCTTCCCGGCCGGAGAGCCGGACCGTCCTGATCTCCGCCTGCCGGCTCCCCCATTCCTTTTTCAGGCTGGAGGCCGGTTGTCCCGCCCCGGGCGAAATCCGCCGGCCCCGGATATACTCCTCCACCACCTCCTCCACCCCTCCTTGGTTGACGATCTCCCCCGCCTCCAGCTGGAGGACCCGGTGGCAGAACTTTCCGATCATCTTCATATCGTGAGAGACGACCACGATGGTCTTGCCGGAGTTCTTGAACTCCATAATCCGCTTTTCGCTTTTCTTCTGAAAGGACTCGTCCCCGACCGCCAGGACCTCGTCGATCAGGAGGATGTCCGGGTCAACCTCCACCGCGACGGAAAAACCGAGCCGGACGGTCATCCCGGAAGAGTAGAACTTGATCGGGGTTTCGATAAAATGCCCCAGCCCGGAAAATTCCACGATCCCGGGGAACTTATCCTCGATCACCTTCCGGGGGATCCCCATAATCGAGGCGTTGAGATAGATGTTCTCCCGCCCGGTGAGATCGGGATGGAAGCCGGCACCGAGTTCGAGCAGGCTGCCGACCTTACCCCGGACCTGAAGATCACCCACCGTGGGAACCATCGTCCGTCCCAGTATGGAGAGCAGGGTCGTCTTGCCCGACCCGTTGGAACCGATCAACCCCAGACCCTCGCCCCGCTTGACGGTGAAATTGAGGTTCTTCAGGGCCCAGAAGTCTTCCCGGGTCTCCCGGCCCAGGATCCGCTCGATCATCGTCGCCTTCAGGGTCTGACCCTTGACGTGACGGAGACGGAATTTCTTTCCCAGATTGTTGACCTCGATCGGATTCAAAGTAACTGACGCCCTGTAAGTAATGAGATTAAGGGAACTATAACTCGTCGGCGAAATAGGGTTCCTTGCTCAGGAAGACGGCGGTGCCGGCCACCAGGATCAGCGGGGAGAGGAGAAGCGAGAGGTAGAAAAAAGCGGACGCGGGAGGAGCAGTACCGAGGAAGACGTAACGGTAGAGGGTGACTATCGGGACCATCGGGTTGAGGTAATAGAGATTCAAAATCCAGGGCACGATCCGGGGATGGTCCGCCACCATCTCCAGCGGGTACATTATCGGGGTGAGAAAGAACCAGGCCAGAAGTCCCACCGAGATAATATGCTCGATATCCCGGAAGTAGACGTTGCAGCAGGCGAAGAGACTGGACAGCCCCAGGATCAGGGCGGTCTGGAAGACGATGACCAGCGGCAGGTAAAAGATCGACGCCCCCGTCCCGACCGGGCTCGGGGAGAGAACCGCGTAGGCGGCCAGAAAGACGGCCAGGACAATCAGGGAAAGGAGAAAGTTGATCAGGTTGGCCGACACCATCGAGACCGGAAAGACCAGCTTGGGAAAATAGGTGCGCTTGATCAGCGAGGGGTAGCCGGTGATGGCGGCCACCGAGTCGGAGAGGCACATCACGAAGAACTGCCAGCAGAGAATACCGACCAGGAGCGCCGGGAGATCGATCGGGATCCGGAGGAGGGTGATGAAGACAAAGTAGATCCCCATCATAAAGACGGGGTTGAGCATAGTCCAGAAAAAGCCCAGCGCGGACCCCTTGTAACGGATCCGGAGGTTGCGGAGGACCAGGTTCCAGACCAGTTCCCTCCAGGCCAGGATCTCCATTCTTCTTCGCCGCATCGGATTACACCTTGAATTCAATCAACCCCCGCATCATACCCGGACCGGGCGGTAAGTCAACTCCGGGGTTGGAACGGACCGGGGACCAGGGATCGGATCACCGTCTCCCACCGCTTCCGGTAGGGAAAGGTCCGGAAATATTCCAGCCGACTGTCCTGGCCCTTTAAGATCTCCTCCCGGAGGCCGGGGTCGGCCAGGATCCGGCGGGCCAGGGCGGCCAGGCGAAGGGGGTCCTTCTTTCGGACCAGGACCCCGGAGCCGGCCAGGGTGGAGGGGACCGCCGCCGCCGCCAGGGCGATCACCGGGACCCGGAAGAAAAGCGATTCGACCAGCGGCACCCCCAGCCCCTCGTGCTCACTCAGGCAGAGAAAAAGTGAGGCCGTCCGGTAGTAAGCCCGGAGACGGGGCAAGCTCACCTTGCCGGTGAAGATAACTTTCTGGAGATCGAGGTCCCGGACCATTTTTTCCAGCGCCCGCCGGTACACCGGGAACCGTTCGTCCTCGCCGACCAGGATCAACCGGGCGGCGGGATCGTAATGTTTCTGATAACAGGCGAAGAATCGGATCAGGTCTTCCTGCTTCTTGTTGGGAGCCAGCCTCCCGACAAAGAGGATATTGGTCCTCCCGTCCCGATACCGTTCCATTACCCCGGGGTCAACCGGTCCGTCCAGCCGATCCCAGTCAAAGATCAGGGGAATGACCTCGGGATCGACCGAACCCAGTTCCAGAAGTTCCCGCCGGTTATAAGGGGAATCGGCCACCGCCGCCGCGGCCAGGGGAGCCATCAGCTTCAGCTGGGCCCGGGCCAGGTGGGCGAGATAGGCCACTTCCCTATCCCAGGGGACGAAGAACCGGGCCGGGGTCACATTGTGGTGAACAAGGATTTTCCTGTCCGGGCAACCGGCGAAATAGCCGGCCAGGGGGGAGCCGATCGCGGTGTGGAAGATCAGGAGGTTATCCGGGGAGCGGCGGCGCCGGTGGTCGGTGAAGGGAAAGACCTCCCCCGGGTGGGAAGTGTTCCCGGCGAAAACGAAGATCCGGGATTTCAACCCCATCTCCCGGAGGAATCCCCTCAGGGCGAGGGCGTAGTTACCGATCGCGTCTTCCGGCTCCAGGACCGGCAGGAGCTGGTGCGCCTCCGGAGGGGGAATCGGGGTTTGATTCATCATCAGATTAAACCCGGGCTTGATTCCGTTTCCGGGAGTTATCCGGCCAGGGGCTGGAGACATTGTCGGAGGCTTTCTTCGTAACCGAAGGCCGCGACCTCCTCCAGTCTCCGGTCCTGGCCGGTCAGGATATTATTCCTCAGTTGCCGGTCGGAGAGGATCCGGTTTACCAGCGCGGCCACCCGGACCGGGGACTTCTCCCGGAGCAGAACGCCGGCCCCGCCCAGGGTCTCGGGGACGGCGCCGGCACCGTAGGCGACCACCGGGAGACGGAAGTAGAAACTCTCCAGCAGGGGGAGACAGAACCCCTCGTGTTCGCTCAGGCAGAGAAAGAGATCGGCGAGACGATAATAGCCCCGGAGTTCCTCCCCGGACACCCGGCCGGTGATCGTCACCCCCGCCAGATCCAGCCGGGCGATCCGCTCTTCAAGAAATTCGCGGTAGGCCGCCAGATTCCCGGGCCCGACCAGGAAAAGCCGGGCCCGGGGGGAATACAATTTCTGGAAGTGGTAAAAGACCTCGAGGATATCCTCCTGGCGCTTGTTGGGGGAGAGACGGCCGACAAAGAGGATGACCGGGGAGCGGTCTTTCTCTCTTTGGGCAGCGGCGGGAACGACGGCCGGTCCTTTCAGGCGTTCGAGCTCCAGGGGAAAGGGGAGGCGCACAACCCGGGAGAAGCCGAGGGCGGTCAGCTCGCCGGCGTTGAAACCGGAGTCGGCCAGGGCCAGATCGCAGGTGGCGGCGAAGGCGGCCAGCCCCCGTCTACCCTGAAGACACTCCTGGTAGGTGAAGGGGTCGTAACGGAGGAAGAAACCGGCCGGCGTGATATTGTGGTAGAGCAGTACCTGCCGGCGCCGGGACCGGCGGAAGATCTCTCCGATCGGGGAGTTGATCGAAATATGGTAGATCAGGACCCCGCCCGGTTGATCGTCGTCGGCCAGTTCGTCCGCCCGGCGGATCCCCAGGCCGCGGCCGCCTTCAACCGACCCGGCGTAAATCTCCGAACGGCAGCCCCAGCCGGAAAAGATCTTTCTCAAGTAAAGCGCCTGGTGGCCCTGGGCGTCAACGGGGTCGAAGACACTGAGGAGCTGGTGGATTGAACCGCCGTTGGGCGCGGCCGGCTTCAAATCGCTTCGTCCCGGTCCCCTCCCCCCTCCAGCCGGCGCAGCCGCTCTTCCTGCCGGCGGAGGATCTCCAGGACCAGGGAGTTGAAGATGTACTGCGGCTTCAGCAGCCGTCCCAGGAACTTCGAGATCAGGGGGAGGAAGGGCTTGAGAATTTTCCGGCGGCGGCCCAGGGTGGCGATATCCCAGCCGGAGGAGTAGGCGGAGGCGATCTCGATCAGGGCCGGGGTATCCTCCGGGACCGGGCCCGGGAGCGGCGGGGGAGGCGGGGTCGCCCGGCTCTCCCGGAGGGAGACATCGGCCTCGATCTCTTTTTCCAGTTTTTCCCCGTCGATTCCCGGGGTGTCGATTTTCAGCCAGTTCATAGTTCCTTTCCGCGATTTTATCCCGTCCGGAGGATTATTCCCCGGAAGAATTTCCCTCAATCGACCTCGAAGACAAAGGGAGAGGCGGGGGCCGGCGTCCGGGCTTCCCGCTCCGCCCGGAGGGTGGCCAGGGCGGAGTCCTCCAGCCAGGCGTCGATCACCGACTTCTTGAAGCGGATGGTGGCGCCGATCCGGCTGGCCGGGATGGTCCCCTTCCGGACGTGGCGGTAAACCACCTGCTTGTGGAGCTGCAGGTACTCGGCCGCCTGGTCGATGGTCATTATCTCCGGGTAACCGGAGTCCGGCGCCGCCGCCGGCTTTTCATTTTCTCCGCTCATATCCTCTCTTCTCCGTTTATTCCCCGCCGGTCCCGAACTAGCCCCGGATAATCTTTATCACTTCCCCGGTGATGGTCCGGGTCAGTTCGTCTTCGTCGACCCCGCCCCCGGGGAAGGAGGCGGGGGCGGCGCAGACGCAGTGGAGGATCTTGCCTCCCAGCCCGGCCTCCCGGCGGACCTCGAGTAATTTCTCGACCTGGCCGGGGCTGAGCACCCGGACCCGGCCCAGGGTCTTGGCCGTCAGGATCACCCGGGCGGTATGCTCGATCTTCTCCAGCTTATAGTAAGCGTCGGCCAGGGTCGGTCCGACGGTCAGGGTTCCGTGACGGTCGAGGATCATCGCGTCGCAGTGCTTGATCTGATCCCGGATGATCCGGGGCGGTTCGTCGGTGGTCGGGGTCCCATAGGGGGCGGTGGGGATCGCCCCGAGGGTGAAGACCACCTCGGGGAGGACGCAGCGGTCGAGGGTCTCCCCGGCCACCGAGAAGGCGGTACAGACCGGGGGGTGGCCGTGGACGATCGCCGAGACGTCGCCGCGCTGCCGGTAAACCTCCAGGTGAAGCCGGAACTCGGAGGTCGGACGGCCGGGCGAGCGGGGCGAGCCCTCGGGGTCGATAACCACCAGGTCGGAGGCCTTGAGATACCCCAGGCAACTGCCGGCCGGGGTGATCAAAAACTCGTTGGCCGAGAGCCGGAAACTGAGGTTCCCGTCGGTGGCGGCGACCAGGTCCTTTTCGTACATCCTCCGCCCGATCTCCACCATCTCCCGGCGGATGGCGTATTCCGTGCTCATACTCGTACTCGTACTCGTTCCCGCTCAGAGTATAAACCGCGAGAGATCGGGATGAGGACGGGGGACGGTGACGGTCCGGACCAGGGCCCCGATCGCCTTGACCTTCTCCTCCCCCGCTTCCATCGCCGCCTCGACGTCGGGGATCTCCCCGGTCAGGGTGACGAAGCTCTTCCCCCCGAGGCCATTGGCCAGCCGGATCTCCAGCAGGCGGATTTCGGCGGCCTTGGAGGCGGCGTCGGCGGCCTGAATGCAGGAGGGGATGGAGAAGGTCTCGATCACCCCCAGGGCGTCCAGCTCCCCGACCGGGCCGGCGGCGAGGATGGCCGGGATCACCTGGGGATGGACGTTGGGAAGAAAGAGATGGTCGGTGACCGCGTCGGCCCCCGCCTCGATCCCGGCCTGGAGCGACTCGTCGACCGGACCGGTCGGGCCGGTGATCAGGATGATGTACTTCCCCGGGCAGACCGACCGGGAATCGACCACCTCGATCTCCGACTTCTTGGCCATCGCGTCGGTGGTGAAGATCCCGGCGGCCACGCTGTTGAACTCGATGAATCCTACCGCTTCTTGCATTGTAAAATCTTCTCCGGATATTTTAACTTTACCGCCCGATTATCAGGCGGCGCTTCGATATTTGAACCTGGAGGGGAAAGATCAGGAGGCGGCGATGGTTATCGACTCCGGGGTGACTTTTTCGATTTTTCCGGCGATCGAGGCGTGGGAGGTGGCGCCCATCGTCCCCGGTTCGAGGTCGGCGATCAGCTGCCCCTTCCGGACCCGGTCTCCCTCCCCGACCACCGGCTCGGCCGGGCGGCCGATCCCCTGCTTGAGCGGGATCTCGACCCGGGGAGGCGAATAATCCGTCTCCTCCAGGGGCGCGGGACGGTCATAAGCCTCCAGCCCCAGGCGGGCGGTCAGCCGGGAGACCGGGATCAGGCTGTACTCCCGCAGCGGCGAGGGGCGGTAACTCTCCAGCCGGGGCGCCGGCTCCCATTCCCACTCCTTCATCCTCCCGGCCACCTGCTTGTTCAGCCGGCCGATCGGGAGGTACATCGGGCAGGAATAGACCCCGCAGAGGTCGCAGTTGCAGCACTGGGCAGCGGAGCTGACCCCGGGGGAGCCGGGGATCGGCAGTCCCATCGCCACCTGGCGCATCACGATGTGGGGCTTGAAGTTGTGCCCGAGAAGCGCCCGGGGGCAGACCAGGGTGCAGTAGTCGCACTGGCAGCAGATGGCCTGGGTGATCCGGATGTCGAACTCCAGCGAAGCGGTCTTCCGGGTGACCACCGGGTGTCCGGAAGGCAGGACGATCACCGCCGAGGTGGTCTTGGTCAGGGGGACCCGGGGGTCGGCGACCGCCTCCCCCATCATCGGACCCCCGGTGACGATGGTCCAGTCCTCGACCGTCGCCCCGCCGGCCAGGTTCACCGCCGCCTCCAGGGTGGTCCCGACCGGGAGGAAGAGGGTCTTGGCTTCCCGGACCGCCCCGGTCACCGTCAGGCAGCGGGTGATCACCGGTTCTCCCCGCTCGGCGGCGGAGATGTTGACGAAGGTCTCGACGTTGCTGACCAGGACCCCGACCTTGAGGGGGATCTCCCCGGGTGGGATCACCTTCCCGGTCACCTCGTAAACCAGGACGAACTCGTCGCCGGCCGGGTAGACGCTGTCCAGAAGGTGGAGGGAGATCCCCTCCTCGCCGGCGATCTCTCCCTCCAGGGCGGCGATGGCGGTGGTGTATTTCTTCTTCAGGGCGATCACGCCCCGGGAGGCCCCGGTGGCCGCCATCGTCAGCGCCAGCCCCCGGACCATCTCGGAGGCCCGGGCGGCCATCACCTGCTGGTCGTTGCGCAGCAGCGGCTCGCACTCGGCCCCGTTGACGATCACCGTCTCCACCCGGGCGTCGATCTTCTTCCAGGTCGGGAAACCGGCCCCCCCCGCCCCGACCACCCCGGCCCGGCGGACCTTCTCGACTAAATTATCGGCTTTCGCGCTCACTGGGCAACGGCCTGTTATCGGACGGGGCGGATGCCGGGAACCCCGGCGGGGGCAGGCGTCCCCCCCGGTTCAAACCCGCCAACGGCGAATTTAAACGATTCGGAAGTAGTCGATCAGGACGCAGCGGCGTTCCCGGGTGAAGTCGGAGGCCTTGGTCAGGCCTTCCCCGGTGGGGCTGGCGATGCTGAAGGAGGTGTACCCCTGGCCGCCGTGGCCGAGCCCGGTGTAGCAGGGACCGTTCTTGACGAAGATCGAGGAGTTGCATTCCCGGGCCATCTTGGAGAGCTTCTCCACGTCGCGGGAGTACATATACATCGAGTGGCGGAACCCGTGTTCGACCTCGATCGCCAGCCGGATCGCGGTATCGACGTCGGGGACCCGGACGAAGGGGATCACCGGCATCAGCTGCTCGACCAGGACCAGGGGGTGGTCGGCCCCGACCTCGGCCAGGACGATCTTCACCTCGTCGCCGACCTCGATCCCGATCTCCTTGAGGATCACCTTCGGCGGGCGGCCGACGAACTTCTTGTTCGGCGCCCCCTCCTCGCATTCCGGCCCCGGAAGCTGGGCGATCACCACTTTCGTCAGCTCCTCGGTCTGCTTCCTGTTCAGTTCGTAGGCGCCGTTCTTGATCAGTTCGGCCTTCAAACGGTCGGCGATCTCTTCGACCGCGAAGATCTCCTTCTCGCAGACGCAGACGATGTTGTTGTCGAAGGAGGCCCCTTCGACGATATAGCGGCCGGCCCGGACGATATCGGCGGTGGCGTCGACCACCACCGGGGGGTTGCCGGGACCGGCGGCGACCACCTTCTTCCCCGACTTCATCGCCGCCCTGACCACCCCGGGGCCGCCGGTGACCACCAGCAGCCGGACCGCCGGGTGCTTCATCATCTTCCCGGCGGCCTCGATCGAGGGTTCCCGGATCGCCACCAGCAGGTCGGGCGGGCCGCCGGCGGCGACGATCGCCCGGTTGAGGATCTGGATCATCGTCAGGGAGCAGACCTTGGCCGAGGGGTGGGGGCCGAAGATCACGGCATTGCCGGCGGCGACCATCCCGATCGAGTTGCAGATCACGGTCGAGGTCGGATTGGTCGAGGGGATGATCGCCCCAATCAGGCCGTAGGGGGCCCGCTCGACCAGGGTCAGGCCGTGGTCGCCGGTCCAGGCGGTCGGCTGGAGATCCTCCAGCCCCGGGGGCTTGTTGGAGACCAGCAGGTTCTTCTGGATCTTCGACTCCACCTTCCCCATCCCGGTCTCGGAGAAGGCCAGCCGGGAGATCTTCTCGGCGTTATCCCGCCCGGCCTGCCGCATCGCCTCGATCATCTTCTCCCGGACCGAGAGGTTGAGGGACATCAATTTCTTCTGGGCGGCGGCGGCGGCGGCGATCGCCTCCTCGATCCCGGAATAGACCCCGTCGCCGAGTTCGACCGGGGAGACCGGGGCGCCGGTATCCCCGGAATCCTTGCCGGCCAGCCGGGCGACCACCGACTGGACGATTGACCTGACCTGTTCCTCGCTGATCGGGGGCGGTTCTGGGGACATAATCATTCCTCAACAATTAGTTTTATAATGATTAATTAATGATGTATCGCCTCGGCGGGGCCTTCGATCCCTTTGGGGGCAAGGCGTGCCTTGCCCCTACAAAAAGACAGAACCGGGACCTAACCCCCGAGAGGGTCAGGTCCCGGTATCGGTCGACTTCTCGTAAACCGCCCGGCCGTCGACTTCCAGGGTATCGACGATCGCCATTATCGTGGCGTCGCAGGGGCGGTCGGCGGTGGCGGCGGTGTAACGGCCGCAGCTGCCGGTCACGTAAAGCACCACCTCCCCCACCCCGGCGCCGACCGAGTCGGCGGCCACGATATACTTGCCCAGGGGCTTACCGCTGATATCCAGCTGTTCGCAGACGAAGAACTTCAGCCCTTCCAGGGACTCCACCTTCTGGCTGGAGACCAGCGTCCCGCGGATCTTGGCTAAGAGCATAACGCCCCCCGGGATGTTTTACTTGCCTTTCTGGGGAGCGCGTCCCAGCGGGAGCACCCGGTCGATGTTCACGTGCGGACGCGGGATGACGTGGACGGAGATCAGCTCCCCGACCTTCTCCGCGCCCCGGGCGCCGGCTTCCACCGAAGCCTTACAGGCGGCGACGTCGCCCCGGACGATGGCGGTCACGTAGCCGCCGCCGATCCGCTCGTAGCTGACCAGCTCGACCTTGGCCGCCTTGACCATCGCGTCGGAAGCCTCGACCATCGCCGCGAACCCTTTCGTCTCGATCATACCCAATGCTTCAGCCATCTCTCTTTCCTCCTTTTAAATTTTCCCGGGGAAAATTTAGGTTGCTGCTCAAATAAGCTGGTTCCGGTTTACTCGCCCTTGCTCGGCTGGACCCCGGTGACGGCGTTGATCGCCGACAGGGCCGCCTCGCTCCCGACCATAATGTCCCGCTCCTCCCCGCCGAGGTAGAGCCGGCCGTAACGGCCGAAGGGCCGGACCTCGATCAGGGTGATGTTGGCCGCCTTCTCCGCCTCGTTGGCCGCCAGGACGGCGTAGCCGGCCGGGTCGGTCTCCAGGATGTAGAGGGTCTGGTCGGCCAGGAGCATCGAGCCGGAGCGGTTGCGGTTGATCAGCTGGGCCTGGTGGGCGTCGACCTTGCGGATGATCTGGGTGGCGACCGCCTTCGGCTTCATCCGCTGTTCCTCTTTCAGGCCCAGGGCGTCGAGGATCGCCTTCCCCGCCTCCCGGACGTTGGCCTGGGAGAAGGAATGGACCTCGAGCAGCCCGTAGGCCCGCTCGACGATCATCAGGGCCGGCTTGACCTCGGTGGCCTTGAGGGCGACGTCCATCACCTCGTTGATCGCCATCCCCGGCGCCACCTCGACGTAGCAGGCCGCCATCCCCGGCAGGGGTTGGAACCCCTTGGCCGCCGAGGCGACAAAGGAAGCGAACTGCGGCTGCATACTGTCGAGAAAAATGTAAGTTCGGAGCTGAACTTTCTCCATAATCTCTATCCTCCCAGGATAATTGTTGGGGACAAGGTTAGCTTGAGCTGCCAGTAATAACCTCCGGCAGTCAACAAGTCAAGAAAAAAACCATAAGATAACGGATAGATTATACTTTTTTATACTTTATATATTATTTTTCTCTGAAAAAGAGAAGAAATTTCCGGGAGAATTTCCCGAAGGGAAAATTATCCCTTGAAGATAAAGAACTTCCGGGCGGCATAGTTCATCGCCAGGGCGACGAAGACATTGGCCCCGAAAGCGACGGTGGTGCTCAGGCCCCGGGAGGCGATGAGAAAAGCCATCAGTCCGGTGCCGATGATGACGCTGGCCCCGGCCACCAGGTAGAACATCCCCAGCTCCACCCAGCGGTTGTGGCGGCCGGCCTCGAAGACCCAGTGGATATTGATCTGGTAGACCACGAAGTTGGAGATCATAAAAGCCGCCAGGTTGTTGATGGTGGCGTTACGGGCCCGGACCCCCTCGGCCAGATCCGGCAGGGGGATATTGAGGATACCGCCGACCGGGTCCCCGGCCTCCAACGCCGGGAGGACGATGATCGAGAGAAAGTAAAAAATACTGATATGGACTGCCGTGGCGACCCCGCCGGCCAGGGCGTACTTGACGAACTGAACCAGGTGGCCGTGGTTCTGCCCCTTGAACTGCCGGAGAATCGCTTTCACGTGAACGGTCCGGGTTGCCAGAAAGTCTTGGATAGGTTATGGTGAGGCAGGTAACGAGGGAGAAAAGTAAAGCAGAAGGCGCGGGAGGGGGCAAGGGAAAATGGGGAATGGGGAATGGGGAATGGGGAATGGGGAATAGGGAATAGGGAATAGTAATCAGTAAGCAGTGAGCAGTGAGCAGAGCACCTTGGTGGAAAGTAAAAGCGTCATCCGGATAATGAGCAGCAGGATCAAATCATACCTGGGCGCGGCCTTCGCCGGAGGCCTTTTATTGGCCGCCGGCTGCGGAAGGGCGACGGAAGGGCCGGAGCCGGTCAACGTCCTTTTGATCTCGATCGACTCGCTGAGGGCGGACCACCTCGGGTGTTACGGCTACGGACGGGAGACCACCCCGGAGATCGACCGGCTGGCCGGCGAGGGGACGGTCTTTCTCAACCACATCAGCACCACCTCCTGGACCCTGCCCGCCCATATCTCCCTCTTCACCGGTATGGAGATCTCGGCCCACGGGGTCTCCACCGACGGGTTCAGCCTCCACCCGGCCGTCCCCGCCCTGGCCGAGGTTCTCAAGGAAGCCGGCTACCGGACCGCCGCCTTCTGCACCTCGCCCTATATGAACCCGGCCTTCGGCTTCGACCGGGGGTTCGAGGTCTACCACAACACCGACTTCGAGCGGGAGGACTTCGTCGATACCATCCTTCCCAGCGAGGAGGAGCGGGACCGGGTCCACCGGGAGACCACCAGCCCCCGGATCGCCGAACTGGCCGAGGAGTGGCTGGAGGAGAACGCCTCGGAGCCCTTCTTCCTCTTCCTCCACTTCTGGGACCCCCACTACGACTACGACCCCCCGCCGCCCTACGACCGGCTCTTCAACCCGGGCTACGAAGGGGATATCGACGGGAGGAACTACATCCACAACGACCGGGTCCACCCGGGGATGGACCCGGAAGACCTGGAACAGATCATCGCCCTCTACGACGGGGAGATCGCCTTCACCGATAAGCACCTCGGGATGGTCTTCAATAAACTCAAGGAACTGGGGGTCTACGACCGGACCCTGATCGTCGTCACATCCGACCACGGCCAGGAGTTCTTCGAACACGGGAACAAGGGCCACCGCCTTACCCTCTACGAGGAGGTGATCCGGGTCCCGCTGGTCGTCCGCCTCCCGGAGGGGGAGAGAAAGGTTGACCTGATCGAGACCCCGGCGGGGATCATCGACATCGCTCCCACCATTCTTGACCGGCTGGGAATCCCCGCCCCGGCGTCGGTCCAGGGCATAAGCCTTCTCCCCCTCCTGGCCGGGGAGGCGCCGGCCGAAGAGCGCTTCCTCCTGGCCGAACTCGCCCCGGCCCTCTACGCTCTCCGGGGCGACGGGGTCAAGCTCCTCCACAACGCCGCCGCCGATCAGACCGTGGCCCTCGACCTCGTCACCGACCCCGCCGAGACTCATCGGGGAGAGATCACCTCCGGCCCGCTCTTCGACCGCCTGAAGAAGGAGTTTGAGTCCCGCCTCCGGAGAAACCGGGAGCTGGCCGAGGAGATCCGGGGCGGGGCGGCCGGAGAAGAGATCCGGTTTCAACAGCGGGAGATCGAACGACTCCGAGCCCTGGGATACCTGTAAGCCTCCCCTGCCGACGGCCCGGATGGACCGGGCGGAGGCCGCAGTCGTTATTGACCGGCTTTCAGGGCTCCCCGGACCACCGCCGCCACCGAGGCCACGGTCAGGCCCAGAATCAGTGAGACCAGGATAATCAGCGGGCGGCGCCGGGGATTGGGTTCCGCGGGAGGGGCCGGCCGCTGGAGAAAATTCGTGGGGTAGGTCAATATCTCGCTTAATTTGAACCGGAGCAGATTAAGCTCATCCCGCTGCTCGCTGAGCAGCCGGAGGCGCGCTTCCAGGTTCGCCTGGAGGAGCAACACCTCCGGAGCGGAGGTGTCGGCGCTTTCTTCCAACCTTCTCTGGGTTTTCTCCATAACGCCGACGGTCTCGGCCAGGGAAGCGATCTCCCCCTCCAGCTCCTTTCGGCGGTCATTCCGGATGGTGTATATCCGGGCAAAAATGTCCCGATGCTCGGTGATAATCGCCTCGCCCACGGCCTCGGCCAGCTCCGCGGCGTCATCCGGGTCGCGCCAGATCACGGATATTTTCACCAATTCAGCTTTTTCCCCCGGCAGGGCCGGTGGAATCACTTCCAGGCTGAATACGTCCCTGATTCTCTCCGGGGAACGCCAGGCGCCGGTGGGGGGGATATAGCGGAGTTCCAGCTCTTCCGTCAAACCGAGCAATACCTGGGGAGAACTCCAGGCGGAAACCACCGATCCCGGGGCCGCCAGCTTTATCTCCATCACGCGGTCCTGTTGCGTCTCCGCAATCTGCCCGATCCGGATAATCCCTTGCGCCGTGAATTCAGCCGGACGGCCGAGGGCCGCGTAGGCGACCCCGGCCAGGACGAAGACCAGGGTTAAACCGATTACAAGTCTCTTGTTTCCGCGAATCGTCTGGATGAAATCGATCAGGCTGACTTCCTGTTCAGTCATTATCTTTTCTCCTTCGCCGTTAACCCGGTTTAAATATCAATCGGGTTGTTGTAAATAAAGCTGTAAATTAAGCTGTCCGATTATCAGCCCCTGAAACTATTCTATTTCTAAGTTAT
This sequence comes from PVC group bacterium, assembly GCA_003561965.1. GTDB lineage: Bacteria > Auribacterota > Erginobacteria > Erginobacterales > Erginobacteraceae > Erginobacter. The sequence goes on along the minus strand of PWXJ01000233.1, from coordinate 18,206 downwards.
TGCCGGGAAAACCACAACGGGAATTATTCAGGTTATTATACAGGCCCCGGGTTTGATGGGCAATCGCGTCCCAGCTGTATTTTTCCCTTAAAGTAACCACCTGCCCGGCTTTTTCTCGATCATCGATACCGGCGTTGAATAATTCTACCATCTTCCCGGCCAGGCTCTCGACATCCCCCGGCGGGAAATACCGGAATTCCGGCAGGCGGAATTCCCTGTTCTGCGGTATATCGCTGGCCAGAACCGGCAGGCCATAACTTAACGCTTCCAGCAAGACTATGGGCAGGCCTTCGTAGTATGAAGCCAAAATAAAAAGTCCGGCGTTGGCGAACAGTTCCCGCAGGGGATCTCCCGAAATGAACCCGGCGAGGACGACCCCCTCCGATTCCTCAGCCATCTGTTTTATCTTCCGGGAATATTCGGTCTCGTGATCGGCATCACCGGCGATCACCAGCTTGAATCCCGGATCCGGAATTTGATTGTAGGCGCGAATCAGGTCGTGGAGTCCTTTCTCCGGAACAAAGCGGCAGGCGGTAAAGAGATATCCCCGGGGCTTCAGGCCCAGACGGCTCAAGGTGCCCCCGGTCTCGACGTCTCCGGGAATATCCACGCCATTGGGAATATAAACCACCTTGCCGCTTATCCGGGCCCGGGCGGTTAACCGTCTTTCTATCCCCCGGGAGATGGCGATAATCCCGTCGGCGAAGGAAGTTCCCAGATACTCCCCGAGCCGCAAGACCCGCCTGGCGAGGGCTCCCCATTTTTCCCTTTCATAATCCGGCCCGTGGTGGGTCATAACCACCTTTAAACCCAGCAGCCGGGCCAGCGGAATACAGTTGGCCGGGCCGACGGCGTGGACGTGCAGGATGTCCGGGGAATTAAGCCCCGCGATCATTACCCCGATAAACGTGTGGGTGATCGCTTCCAGGCTTTTGCTCTTCGGGCACCAGAGATGGACGAACTTGATTCCCGCCCATTGTTTCGGCCGGTTTTCCGGGGCGAGGTAAGGGGTCCTGGTGAAGACGGTTACCTCGCAGCCCAGCTTGACCAGCCGGGGATAGAGTTCTTCGCAGTGCTTCTCGACCCCGCCCTGGACCCCCGGAAAGCCGCGGGTCCCCAGGACGAATATTTTAGTTCTGGCCATATTTCTTACCCAGAAGGGAATTAACCTTATTCTTCAGGATCCACCTGGCCGGGAGGCCAAGGTTTTTCTTGATCGCCGGGGAGGCGGTGCCGATCATCCAGCAGTTTCTCGGGCAGTTCTTCACCATCTGCCTGATTCTTTCCGCCCGCTCGCTCGTCCAAATCTCGGCGAAAGATTGCTCCTGGAGGTTCCCCATACTGTTTTCCGGCGAGGCAACTTCCAGCCCGTTGCAGGGGCGGATCTCCCCGAAAGGATCGAGAAAAAACATCTCTTCTCCCGCCCCGCAGGGGAGCAGGCGGGGCCGGCCTTCAATGTAATTTATCAACCCCCGGTTGAAATACGCCCGGAACCAGTCTTTCGCCCGGCGGGATCTCAACAGCTCGTCGATCAGTTCCTGGAAACATCCTATCACCAGCTCCCGGTTCTCTATCCGATTATCCTGTTTATGAAAGTAATAGGAATTATGCACGACCGCGGTGGCAAACTCCACGCCCAGGGCTTTCGCCAGTTGATACAGTTCGATCATATCCCGGGCGTTCCGGTCGGAAACGGTAATCCCGAAGCCGATATCTTTCAAGCCCAGCCGGTGTAATTCCAGGAGGGTCCGGAGACCGTGATCAAAGCAATCCCTTAAACCTCTCAGCTCATCGTTCGCCCGGGGAAGACCTTCCAGGCTTATCCTGACCCCGAAATTATGCTTTTTATGCTTCCGGGCCAGGCTGACGATTTTTTCAGTATAGTATCCGTTGGTGCTGAGGACGATCCGCCTGGCCTTCCCGGCCAGCCGTCCGATTATCTCATCGATATCATCCCGGAGCATCGGTTCGCCGCCGGTAACGTTGGCGAACCGCAAGTCCGGAAGTTTGTCGATAATATCCGGCTTGATTTCCTCCTCGACTTTCGTCGGGTGGCGCCAGATGTTGCACATCACGCACTTGTTGACGCACCGGTAGGTTGTAATGATCGCGGCTTCCATCTGGGCAATTATCGGTTTTTTCTCTCCCGGGCCCGGTTCGAGGCTGTCCGATAAACCTCCATCAACCGGTGGTAATACTTTTCCGGGTTGTTATTAACTTCCACGAATTTTCGGGCGTTCCGGCCCATCTCGACAACCCGGTTCCGGTCTCGGGTAATACGAGTTATGGCTTCCCGCAGTTCCGGGGAATTTCCCGGGGTGAAAGTATATCCGGTTTCACCGTCCCTTACCATCTCGGGGATACCGCCGATCCGGGCCCCGACGACGGGTTTTCCCAGCGCGAAAGCTTCGATAATACTGAGCGGATTGTTCTCATACCACTCGGAAGGCACGACCACGGCCAGCGAATTCCTGATCTCCTCGGTCAAGGCGTCTCCCGATCTGTATCCGAGAAAGACGACATTGTCGATCTGGTTTTCTCCGGCGTACCGGCTCAGGCTCTCCTTGCTCGGCCCCTCACCGATAATTTTCAGCTCGATCTCCAGCCCCTTGACGGCTTCAACCAGGGTCAACAGGCCCTTTTCCGGTGATAGCCTTCCCACGTAACAGATTGACTCTTCCCGGGCCCGGTACCGGGGCAGGTATTCTTCCGCGTGGATGAAATTGGGCAGGTGGACAACATCGAATTTAAAACCCATCTCCCGCGATTTATTCTTCAAGAATTCGCTGGGAGATATGAAAACGTTAATCTTTGCGTAGATATTCAGGAAATTAAAATGGAGATAGAGCTCGGCCGCGCTGATGAAGCTTTTCCAGTACGACCCCTTCACGCACCTGTTGACCAGGCACTGGATATAGTTCCCCTGAGCGCATTTCTCGCAGGGTCTTCCCTGGGAATACATTGTATAAGCGGGACAGACCAGTTTGTAATCGTGCATAGTCATCACGGCCGGCAGGCCGCGCCGATGAAAAACATCCAGTATGGAAGGGGAAATCTGGTGGGCGAAATTATTCAAATGGACAACATCGGGATTGACAACCTCCACCAGGCGCCGGATTTTTCTCTTCGCCTCGAAAGAGTAAAATATCTTCAGCGCGTTGGATATTTTTACCGTGACCGGGGAGGGTCCGTGGTAATCGATCCGGTCGACGAAGTATTCGGAGCAGGGGAAATCCGGGTTGGCCGGGTCCTTCATCCCCCAGTAAAAAACCCGGTGGCCTCTTTCCCGGAGCAACTTCCCCGCCGCCAGGGTGCTTTTCGCGTCTCCGCCCCTGGGGTAGAGGAACTTGTTAATCAGCAGAACTTTCATCCCTGAGCTTCCGATACCGGCAATAGATAACCGCGGTTAAAAAGAAAAAAACGTAATTCGGGGAATCGTGCCGCCAGACCAGATCGTAGAGAGGGCCGAGAAAGGCGAAAAAAATCCAGATCCCGGTCAACGCTCGATTCAGATAGAGATATTTTTTTTCTTTCTCCAGCTTGTAATGTCTTCGATATTGGCCAAAGAGGCAGAACAACAGCCAGAAGTAAGCGATCAATCCGGCAAAACCAAGGTCAATAAAAGTTTCGGCCAGCTGGTTTTTGTGCCTGATCGGAATATCGAAACCGGTATCCGCCTCCACCCCCAGTTCCCCCGCCAGGGAACTTCCCGGGCCCCAGCCCAGCAGGGCCGGGGCCGGGTCCCGCCCCAGCTTTCGGAGAAGATCGGTGAAGGCGGCAACCCGGTGAATCCGGCCCTCCTGCCCGGGATCGAGGGCAGTTCGAATATGGTAAAGATCCCGGCTTTCCGGAAATACCCTTTCGTAGAGAGCGATGGTGGCGGAGAACGACAGCGCCGCGACGACCGCCAGGGAGATGATGGCGTAAAACCTCCGCCGGGGTATTGTGAACGCCAGGCAGTTCCAGACCACGAAGCAGATGGTCAGGGGAGCGAAAAAAATATAGGCCTTGATCTCCCCGAACAGCGCGACCAAGAAAAAGCAACCTATGACAATGACATAAGCCTTCCTGATTCTGAAAACCAAGCTTCTGGCCACAATTAGCGCGGTGGCGTACATCATATACACCCCGAGATCAAAGTGGCCCCAGGGACCGAGAGTCCAGGAGATGTGGTCCCATCTTATCCCGGATATGAAATACCTGTAAAACGTTTCCGGGATCTGGATAATGACCAGGATGAAAAACAACTTTAAAAATATATCCAGGGATTTTTCGTTCAAGTCCCAGTTGATCAGGACAAGAAACAGCAGCGGGTAGCGCAGGTATATCAGGAGGGTAAACGCCGTGGCGACCGATGTCGATTTATTCACCGCCCCCGAGAGCAGCACAACCACAAATAACAGCAGGACCGGCCAGATAATATTTCCCAGGTAAATCTTCGGGTTGGCCTTCAGCCGGTAAAGCAGAAACGCCAGGACAATTATCGGGATCAGGATGAAGGTTATCCACCTGAGGACCAGGAAGTCTTCCAGGTATCCCCCCGGGGCCGTCTGGCGGGGGACATACCAGGTGAGCAGCAAAAACGCCACCGAAAGCCATTGATGGAATTTCTCCGGCATCACTGGTGGTTGGCCGCCACGACCATTGTTTCGGCTAATCCCCGGGCCAGGTAAGAGACCTTCCTGATCTTTAACCCGGCTTGATCAAGTTCCCGCCTGATCTCCGAAATGTTGACCGGGTTCCAGGTAATTCCTCCCTTCCCCCGGCGGACTTTCCTGATAATGCCGGCCAGGGAGAGCCTGTCATAATAGGCGAGAATCAGGCAATCGGCGCTGACCCGTTTTAATTCCCCGAGAATCCGCGACCGGATTTCGGGCGGGGTGTGTCCGAACAACCGCAGGCTGACCGTAGCCTCGAAAGCGGCATCGGGAAAGGAGAGATTCTCGGCGTTTTCAACCCGGGCGCGTCGGAGATCTTCGGCAGATCGGTCCCCCAGCCTTTGGTTGGTGTATCTGACCATCTCCGGGGAGATATCCGCGCCCCGGACCCGATATCCTTTTTCCAGGAGGTATTCCGTCAGACGGCCGGTGCCGCAGGGTACATCCAGTAACCGGGCGGGGGGCAGGATACCGGAGGATTTCAGGGCCTCTCCGACCAGTCTCAGTTCCAGCCGGTTGGTAATTGATCCCTTGAGGTTTTTAAACCTCTCCCGATCGTATTTATCCACGACTGCCCTGGACCGGTAGGCTGTTTTCGCCTGATATTCCATACTTATCCTCTCCGCCGGAACAGGTCCAGATAACGCTCCGCCGTTTTGGCGATATTGTATTTATCTTCTATGATCTTTCGGCAATCCCGGGCCATCTCCGGATAGCGCCCTCTGATCTTAAACAGCCCGGCCAGAAGATCGTCCTCTCCCCGGGCGATAAAACCGGTTTTCCCGTTATCAATAATTTCCCCGGCTCCGCCAGCCGCGGTGGTCACGACCGGCTTTCCCAGGCTCATCACTTCCAGCCAGGTTAACGGGGGGGCGATAATAATATCTTCACGGCAAAATGGTGAGTAGAATACATCGGCGATCCGCTTCAAAATCCTGAACTCTTCAACTGTGGTCACCTGGATATGAATTCCCCGTCCGGGGTGATGATACCGATAAAACTCTTCCGCCATCTCTTCCGACTTGAAGGCAAAAAAGAATACCCCGTCCAGACCCTTCTCCAGCGCCCGCCTGGCGCACCGGTAAGCCAGCAAGAATTCCTTCCGGCGGATTTGCTGGATATACCCCGCCCAGAGATAGAGAGTTTTGCCGGAAGGAATAGAGAACCAGGACCGGTGCCGGCCGGCCTCTGCGGGCGGCCGGTTTCCCTCTCCCACGGCCACCCCCCATCTGATCTGTCGGATTCTTTCGGGGGGGATACCGATCCTGATCAGTTCTTCCGCGAAACTTTCCGAGTAAGGCACAACCGTCAGTTTGGGATGCCGATAACTCAACCGGAGATAATTATTGTAAACGAGCCGGTTTTTTCCCTGATAGGCCATAGCGGAAACCGAGACCCCGGTATCCGCGGCCCGGGCGATAATCCGGTTGGTGAGACCCATATTATCCATAAGATGAATGCATTGATACGGGTCTTCCCGGGCCAGCCGTTTTAGTTCGGCGGTGATTTTTTTCCCGGACAGGAACTTTTCCACTACCCCCCAGGCGGCGGGGAAACCGTCTCCCCGCTTGATGAGCCGCTTCTTCTTTCGCTCGCCTATTTGAATAAGGCGGGGAGGGAGATAATTGATCACCACCCGGCATCCGCCGATAGTCTTTTCCTCTACCGGAACGGGATGATCCTTGAGTGAAAAAACCGTTATCCGTCGGATTTCCGCCGCGAGCAACGGCAACAGCTCGATCCAGAAATTCTTATCCCCCTCCTGCCTCTCCAGGGAGAAGTTAAGACCGATCAGGACGATATGGGTTCCATCCTTCATTACAGACCGGAAAATTTCTCCTCTATCTCCGAACTCAGGCGGCTGACCCGGGCGGTCACCGCTCTCTGCAGGCGGGGATATTCCTCACCGACTTTTTGTATTTTCTCCATCATCCTCTCTTCCCGAAGACCGTAGATATCCTCCACGTAGGCGCCCTGACCCGCCATATCCATTATCCCGTATCCCTTGTGCTTTTGATAGGCAATCGCGATAACCGGCGTCCCGACCGAAAGCGCGAAGATACAGGAATGGGTCCGGGTGCCGATTAGCAGATCCACTTCGGAGTATATTGATTTCAGCTCTTCCACGGAATAATCCCGGCTAAAATATTTCACCCGGCAATTCAGTCTCGAGATAATCCTTTCGCTGACGGCCCGGTCCGACAGGGTATGGAGAATCACGTATATTTCCCGGGAATCCCGGGCCAGGTCTTCGATCAGTCCGACCATTACCTTCAGATAATTCTCCAGCAATTCATCTCTGCGCCGGGCGGACTGTTCTTCGGGGAACTGCCAGTCCCGGAAGGTGAACCCGATTTTTTCCGGCCGCCGGGACGACGAGGCCGATAATTTCTTCGGGCCGTCCGGACTCCAGAAAGCCAGGTCCGGCCAGATCTCCAATCGGTCCGGGGAGACCCGCAACTTATCGACCAGGTAATTATAACTGATATCTTCTCTGAGAATTATTTTTTCGCATCTCTCCAGGCCGGCCCGGGCGAGAAATTTGGCCGGGCGGCCTTTGAGCGGCCCGATGGATTGTCCCAGAACGACAACCCTTTTTCTCAGGGTAATCGCGACCATCAAGGAAAACAGGACGCGGTAGAGAAAAACCAGCTGGCTGAAGCCGCCAAAGGCAAAGATATAGCTCCCCCCTTTCAGCAGCACGAGATCCGCCTCGCTGATCGCGGAGAAATTCTCCCGTCGCGACCCGAAGATGAGGCATCGGGCATACTTGCCGAATAAACCGGCCGCCAGCAATACAGCGGCCGAAGCGAAAAAATTTTTCAGGGCGTTCAGAAGATCAACCACCCTGTTCTTTCCGGTATACACCTTCGGGAAAAACGAACCGTAGTGTTCGACGGATAGTCTTTTCAGATGCCGGAACTTATCCGCGCGGCCGACATATTCCCGGCCGTAATCCAGGTTAATCACCTTGATGATCCCGGCCGGCCACCTGATCCTCGACAGTTGAATGGTGCCGGCGAGTATCGCCAGATCGCCTTTGTTGGTGTCATCGCTCATATTGAGAATTGTAATTTTCATAATTTGCCGGGCCTCAGGTTCTTTGAAAACTCGCTCTTAAATAGATAAAGGCGAAGGCGTTGACCAGAGTGGTGGCCAGGGCGATCCCGGCGGCGGCCAGCGGGGTCATCAGCAGGTAGTTGAAAATTACGTTCAATACCGTGGAATATAAGGCGGCTTTCATTATTATCCTGGTGTGCTTGAGAACGATGAAACCCCGGACATAGACCTGCTTCAGAACATAGAAGACGACCCCGAACAGGAAGAATATCCAGGTATTCCCGACCGCAATGAGCTCCTCCCGGGTCATCTCTCCTCTTCCAAAGGCCAGATTCACCAGGGGCCGGTGAAAGAGAATCATCAGGAGGACAACCGGCAGAACAAACATAACTATCTTTTTCCCGGCTCTCCGCAGATCCTTATTCAGGCCTTCCCGGCCGGATACCTGGTAGCGGGAGCTCCAATGCGAGAGGATGGTTATGATTAATCCCGACGTGAATATGACGCAGGGGATCATATACAACCGGTCGGCGTAATAGATAATCGAGACGTTTCCGGGCCCGATCCAGGAAGCCATAATCTTGTCCACCACCGGGTTCAGGGAGAGCGCCGCCATCCCGATAACCTGGTAGGAACTGGTCTTGATGAACGCCCTCAGCTTCGGGGAAACCCGCGCCGAGATCCGGAGTTGGAAACCGGGAATCGCCCGGGCAACGGACAATAACACGGTCAGCCGGAGAACTCCCCCCGCCACATAACCCAGGGCGATGGCATATACCCCCAATTTATCCTTGAGCAGAAACGTAAAGATTATGACAACCACCGCCCGGAAAGCCGGAGCTATGGCCGGGACGGAGAATTTCTTGTAGGCGTTAAGCGTACCCGCCAGAACGCTGGTTAATACCAGAAGGATCAGCAGCGGCGAGGAGATCAGCAGGAGGCGATAGACCAACTCTATCCCCGCGGCCTCAAACCGCGTGGCAACCGTTAAGATCGGTTTGATCGATAACAGCATCAGGCCGGCCAAGACCGCCAGTCCAAATGCCGCGACCGCCAGGATATTGCCGACAAATCTTCCGATGTCCTCGGACCGCGCCTCCGCCTCGGCGATAAACGGGACGATCACGCTTTCCACCACCGGGGCGAAGATCACGGAGAAAAACAATATTAATCCATAGGCAAAAAAAAAGGCGTCGGTTTCTTCGGTCACCCCGAACCAGGCCGCCAGGAAGAAGGGGATGACGAAACCCACGGCTTTGCCGATCGTGCTCCAGCCGGTGGTGGTCAGGGCGTCCCGGGCCAGGGAAGGTCCGGACAACTTCTTCTTCAGGCTGGCCGGGGTTAATTTCATCGGTACAGTTTTCAACCCGGGGGTGTATTCACCAATTGGAATATTGTAATTCTCCGGACCGGCCGGGACAATCAACAACCAACCGGAAAGCCGGGATTTCACTCTCCCGCCGGACTGCTCCGGAACAGGGCTCAATTATTCTCCAGCCGGGACGACGCAGGGGTCTACCTGGAGGACCACTACTTCGACCGGCCGAACGACTCCCGACCGAAAAGAGGGCAGTATACAGAATTATGCCGGGTTTATACATTTTATTATGCTTATGATTGCCTATTCACCGCGGCAATTGTAATATCATCGGAGCCGATCTCCGGCCCGATACCTTCGGGCCGGGAGCAGCGAGAGGAATTTCCCCTGCGGGGAATAACCGGGAAGATAATTGGTAAAGTTGAAAGCCAAGATTACAATCCTGTATCTGCTGATTGACCTGATCTTGATCTGGCTTTGTTTCCTCCTGCCTTATGTCTTCCGCTTCAACCCGGACGCGATTCGCCGGGTCTACCGGGCCGGCTCCCTGAATGTGCTCTGGCTCTCCAGCCCCGAGCAGCATTTTCTGGTTTTCATATTCTGGACCATTGTAATCATCCTCGCCTTCTTCCTTTACGGTCTTTACGAGACCAGGCGCGATCTCTCCTACCTGGATGAGACCATCCTGGTGCTGAAGGCGCTGTTCTTCTCCAGTCTCCCCGCCGCCGGGGCCGTCTTTTTCCTGCAGGCCAAGTATTATTCCCGCCTGGTATTTCTCCAGAACGTGGTCGGTCTGGCGGTCGCCCTCTCTCTCTGGAGGATCTGGAAGAGGTTCCTGGTCCGGCGGAGAGTGATCCGGGGGTACAATAATCGGAACGTCCTGATCGTGGGGGCGGGCAAGGTGGGTCGAGCCCTGGCCGACGAGATCAAGCAAAACCACTATCTCGGACTGGAGGTGGTGGGTTTTCTCGACGATCAGCCCGCACGGACCTCAAAGGATATTCCGATACTCGGCGGGACCGGGGATTTCACCGAGGTGGCCCGGCGGAAGTTCGTGGACGAGGTCTTGATCTCCATACCCTCCCAGCGCGACCTGGTCGCGAGATTGATCACCCAGGCCAGGCAGCTGGGCAAGTCGGTCCGGGTGGTGCCGGATCTTCTCAGCCTGGGGATGGAGGGGATCAAGGCCGGCTATCTGGGGCGGTTCCCGCTCCTGGAGTACTACGGTAAAGGCCTGCACGGAGCCGACCTGTTTTTAAAACGGGGGTTTGACATCGTCGTCTCCCTTCTCGCCCTCCTCCTCCTCTCTCCCCTGCTCCTCCTGATCGCCGCCGCCGTCAAGATCGATTCCCGGGGCCCGGCGATCTACGTCTCCCGGCGGAGCGGGAAAAAAGGCCAGCATTTCAATTTTTACAAGTTCCGGACGATGGTCAAAGACGCCGACCGGATGATGGAATCCCTCCGCCACCTCGACGAGACCGACGGGCCGATCTTCAAGATCCGCAAAGACCCCCGGATCACCCGGGTGGGGAGATTTCTCCGGCGCTACAGCCTCGACGAACTGCCGCAGCTCTGGAACGTCCTTAAAGGGGATATGAGCCTGGTCGGACCCCGTCCCCCCACCCCCGGCGAGGTGGAACAGTACACCGACTGGCAGTTGAAAAGGCTGGAGATCCGGCCCGGTATGACCTGTCTCTGGCAGGTGAAGGGCCGCAGCGATCTCTCCTTCCGGGAATGGATGAAACTGGACCTGTTTTATATCGAAAACTGGAATTTCTGGCTCGATATCAAGATCCTTCTCCGGACCTTACTGGTGGTGGTGAAGGGACGGGGGGCGTATTGAGGATAAAGCAGTAATCGGTAAGCCGCGAAGAATAAGCAGAAGCTAACCTTCGTGAAGATTCGCGACTGGTGTTGAAGCGCTCTGGCGCGCACGCGTGGATTGAATAAAGGGGGGAAAGGGGAGGGAAACAATCCGCTTAATCTACGGTAAAGAAGATGAGCGATATGAGCCGGTCAATCCCGGCTTAAAAAAAGCGGCTCGCCGTCATTGATTCCCCCAAGGATAATGCCGTTCTTTACCGCTGCTCCGCTTACCATATGCCGATTAAACGTACTGGTCTCAATTCTGGCTGACAGCAGTCTTCGGTCTTGAAACAGGTAGGCGAATATCGCGGGAAATATATCCTGGTGGACGGTTATAGAGTCATACTCCGTGAAACCTTCGGTCGGCCACTTAATGGCCAGAAAAGTTCCGAACCTATCCTGGATATCCAGACGGGTTATTTCGGAAATATCATAATGTCCTCTGGTAATATAGCAGTTCTTGGTTAGATAGGGACCGTGATCGCCGGCGACAATAACTATCGCGCCGGGGTCGTTGAGAGTTATCGTATCAATATCCTCCCGCATCTGATAATTCGCGGCAATCAACCTCTCCCTGAAGAGTTCAGTCTCATCCGGCAAGCATTTCCCGGAGTTCTGACTGTGGCCGGGGAGACAGTTATGCATATAGACAAACCGGGGCCGGTGGGAAATGTTCTCAAATGTCCTCAAAGTATATTCTCGAAACTGCTCGGGTGACGGGCTGTCAAATTCAACGTCAAACCTGAATTCCCCCATAAGAATCGCTTTGGCCAGTAATTTATGAGTCGCCTGTTCCGCCGGGAAGGAAAAATCATAGCTTGAGCCGATACCGCGAAAGAAATAATCCCTCCGAAATATGCCGTAGACCTCATAGCCGAAGCTTCTCAGCAGGTTCTGTACTGTCCCGTCCCCGGAAACTCCCCTTCTGGCGTCTCCGTAATATTCCCTCGACACGTTCAGCGTTCGACTCATCGTGCTGACTGAGTAGGCGCCGACCGAGTAGGTCCGCGGGTAGATTGTAAACCCCTTTGTTTTCAGGTACTCTTCTTGATCGCTGTTATCTATCCCGTATTCAAGCATTGTTTCGTTGATCACATAGGCGTCGTAGACCAGCAGATAGATATTGGGCGCGACCGGGGGAGTTGCCGAACCGATAAGTGCTGTAAGCCGGTTTTCAGAATCGATACTTTTCACTGTCTCCGTCCGCTCTTCCGGTACGAACTGGACGAGCGTGTTGACCGCGAAAAATACGGCGACAAACGAGTAGAGAAACTTCCGACCGATCAGGTTTCTATACAGCAACCAGCCGGTTAGAAATATCGCGCAGAACAGCAGAAGTTGAGTCTTCAAGCTGCCTTCTTCCAGCCAATTGTATCTGGCGCTGAAAGACGCCATATTGGTAAGGAAAAACCCGAACGTCATACCCAGCAGCATCAAGGTCTTGGTCGACCCCACGCGGCCGAGCAATCCGGGTATCACGATGACCAGGAGCAGGGATAAAACAAGAAATACCGCCAGGACATAGAGTGAACCCGACGGGGAGAGTATGTCCTGGTTGTTGATAATATGCTGGACGACAGGCGCTATCGGAAGCAGGACTAATAATAAGTCGCCGGGGGATAGCTTCTCTCCCCGATGTTTCAATATCGGCTTGGCTGCTGTTTCTGCTTTTCCGAAGACAACATAAATCAAGAGCGCGACAGCCGTCAGCATCAGGGAATATTTCCCGGCGCGTTCAACGAAAACGGCGTTAACGTTTCTGGGATATTCAGGTGACGCCCAGGAAAGAATAAGGGAAAAGGCGAAAAAATATACGCTCAATACGGCCAGGGGAATAATCCCCTGTGTCCAGACGCCTTTCAGAGTGCTTGCTTTCATTATCACCAGGGAGGCCATAGTGAGCCGTCGGTGTTCATAACCCGCCCCTTGACGCCTGTCCGGCGGGAAAGAAGGTCAAACGGGGGACGTACTTAGTAAGGAGAGCATAAAATAGGTTGCACGTCATTGCGAGGAGCGAGATCCCTCACTGACGCTCGGGGCAGATCGGCAATCTCAATGCATTGCCGAGGAAGAGATTACTTCGCTTCGCTCGAAATGACTGAGTTCAGCGAAGTAATCTATATCGTGCCCTGATTAATAATCTTCAGTGGACGGAGCAGGAGATGCAGGGGTCGTAGGCACGGACCAGCATCTCGCTCAGGTGGGTGATCTCGGCGTCGGTCTTCTTCTCCTTCAACCCCTGCTCGACCAGGGCCGAGAGATCGATGTGGATGTTGGCGTTGTTCTGGGTGGTGGGGATGATGCAGTTGGCCTTGACCACCAGCCCCTGGTCGTCGAGTTCGTACTCGTGGTAGAGGATACCCCGGGGGACCTCGACCGCGCCCACACCTTTTCCCGCCCTGACCCGGTATTCCGCCCGGATATCCGAGAGGTCCATCTCCAGCAGCCGGTCGATCAGCTTGATCGACTCCCGGATAACGTGGTCGCACTCGATCACCTGGGCGACGTTGTTCATATAGGGGTTGTGGTTGACCGGGGTCAGACCCAGCTCCTCGGCGGCGGCCCGGGACTTCTCCTCCAGGAACTTGAAGTTGTTGTTGACCCGGGCCAGGGCCCCGACGGCGAAGGACTCCCGGCTCAACCTGGTAAACTTGGTGGTGGTGAAGTCCTCCTTGTACTCGTTGGTCATCGCCCGGTAGTCGTCCTCCTCTTTCACCACCCCGTCGGTGGAGACCAGGTCGCCGCCGATCCAGGGGTAGTCCTTCTCGCCCTTGAGGGCGACGAACTCGGTCTCCCGGACAAAGTCGGGGATGGAGAGGGTCTTGAAGAGGGCGGCGGTGGCTTCGATGTCGGGGATCCGGTCGACCAGGACCCGGCGGATCGCTTTCAGTTCGTGCTTCTCCGGGGCCTTGCTCAGACCCCCCGGGACCAGGGAGACCGGATGGGTGGGCCGTCCGGTGGTCAGGTCGCAGAGGTCGTTGCCCGCCTTCTTCAGCCGGACCGCCAGACCGGCGATCTCGGGGTGGGACTCGATCAGGGGAAGGACGTTGGGGACGCCGAAGAAGTCGGGGGCGGCCAGAAAGAAGACGTGGAGGGTGTGGCTCTGGAGGGTCTCCCCGTGCTTGGCCAGGAGCCGCAGGACCTTCGCCGTCTCCGGGACATCGACCTCCATCGCCCGCTCGATCGCCCGGAGGCTGGCCAGGCCGTGGCCGATCGCGCAGATCCCGCAGATCCGGGCGGTCAGCATCGGGGCCAGGTCGTGGGACATCCCCCGGAGCATCGCCTCGAAGAAGCGAGGGGTCTCGACCACCGCCCAGCGGGCCTTCTTCAGCTTGCCGTCCTTGACCTCGATCTCGATGTTGCCGTGCCCTTCCACCCGGGTCAGGTGGTGGACGTCGATCTTCATATCAACTTTCATCGATCACCATCTCCGGCAGCCCGCCGTAAAAATCGATCCTCTCCCGGGCTTCCCGCGGGGTGAAGCCGTGCTCTTTCAGGACCTGGCGGAACTCCTCGTAGTTCGCTTCCTCGGCCGGTCCCCGGCAGCCGATGCAGGCGGTCTTCCCGCTGGTGCAGACCGCCCCGCAGCCGGCCCGGGTGATCGGACCCAGGCAGAGCAGGCCGAGGTCGAAGACGCAGGTGTTGACCTTCCGCCGGCATTCGACGCAGACCGGATACTTGGGGAAGTTGATCTCGGCCCCGGTGACCAGGTCGACGACGATCTTCTCCACCTCTTCCTTGGAGACCGGGCAGCCGGGGATCTCGAGGTCGACCTTGACCACGTCGCTGATCTTCCTCACCGGGAGGGTCTCCACCGGGTCGTCCCCGTAAACCTCCCGGACCACGTCCTCGATCTCGAACTTGTTCTTGATCTGGTTGACCCCGCCGAAACAGGCGCAGGTCCCGAGCGCCACCAGCACCTTGGCTTGCTCCCGTATCCGCTTCAGCCGCTCGACCTCGTCCTGCCGGCTGATCGCGCCCTCGATCAGGGCGATGTCGTAGTCCTCGCCCCGGTAGGAGGAGATCTCCCGGAAGTTGACCACCTCGAGGAGGTTGAGGAAATCGACCAGGGTATCCTCCTTGTTCGCCAGCTGGAGCTGGCAACCCTCGCAGCAGGTGAAGTCGAAGGAGCCGATCTTGATCTTTTCGGGGTCTATCCCCAGGTATTTCATAATCCGCTAATCGGTTCTTTAGAATCCCCCGCCTCGCCCCCTTTTTAGAAACCACGAATCTTCGCGAATCTTCACGAAAGGCGGCCCCTGCGATATGATTACTGGTTACTGATTACTGGTTATTGATTACTGATTACTATTCCCTATTCCCCATTCCCCATTCCCCATTCCCCATTCCCTAAATCGCCTCTTTCAAATTCATCACCGACCAGTAGTCGAAGACCGGGCCGTCGACGCAGGTGAAGGTCGAGCCGACCATACAGCGGCAGCACTTGCCCATCCCGCAGTGCATCCTCCGCTCCAAAGAGACGAACATCCGGTTCATCGGGATCCCCAAAGAATCCAGGTGGTTGCAGACGAACTTGAACATAATCGGGGGGCCGCAGACGATGGCGTAGGTGTTGAGGGGATCGATCTCGATCTCCTTGAAGAGTTCGGTGATCAGTCCCACCCGGCCGGTCCAGTTCTCGTCGGGGCGGTCGACGATGGTCATCAGCCGGATCCGGTTGACCGTCCGCCACTGTTCGTACTGGTAGGTGAAGAGCATCGAGGATGGATCCTTGGTCCCATACAGGAGGGAGACGTCCCGGTACTGGTCCCGGTGTTCGTTGACCCAGTAGAGCGGGGCCCGCAGGGGGGCCAGCCCCAGGCCGCCGGCGACCAGGAGGATATTGTGCCCGACCATCTCCTCCATCGGAAACGAGGTCCCGAAAGGTCCCCGAATTCCGACCCGGGACCCCATCCGGGCCCGGTGAAGAATTTCGGTCCCCCGCCCGACCTTGCGGATGCAGAGGGCGATGTATTCCTGGTTGTTGGAGGAACTGGAGATCGAGATCGGGAACTCGCCGAAACCGGGAACCTCGAGCATCAGGAACTGGCCGGGACGGAAATGAAATATCGCCCGCTCGGCCGGGTCGATGATCTTGAGATGGAAGAGCTTCTCCTCGGCGGTGAGTTCGATGATGTTGATGACCTCGCACTTGTAGACCCGGTCGGTCCGCATTATCTCGTGCTTGAGTTTGTAATCCGGCGGCCGGTTCATAAACGGCTTGAAGTTGATATCCTGCTTGGGGATCTTAAACGTCATCGCCGCTCTCCAGGATCAGGTCGTTGATCACGTCTTTGGGATTTATCCCGGGCAGGCAGGCCCGGCCGCAGCGGTTGCAGCCGACGCAGATCTGCTGGTCGGCGTTCTCGGCGAACCCGTGGTAGTGGTGGTAGTAGCGGTACTTCAGGCGGTCTTCCTTCAAGGGGCGGAAGTTATGCCCGCCGGCCACCTCGGCGAAATCGACCACGGTGCAGGAGTACTGCTGCCGCTCCTTGCGGGCCTGCTTCAGGGAAACGTCGATCGTCTCCTCCACCCCGTAGCAGTAACAGGTCGGACAGACCATCGCGCAGACCCCGCAGTTGAGGCACTTGTCCCCCCACTTCTTCCAGATCGGGGAGGAGAACTCGATATCGAGGAGGTCGGGAAGTTCGTCGGTCTCGACCTCAGTCTGGAAGCTGCTCTTGATCAACTGCCGGCGTTCGATCCACTTCCGGTCGTCTTCGGCGGTCGGGTTGGAGGTCTTGACTTTCTTCAGGAAATTAAAGGCCTTGGAGGAGTTGATCGAGAGGTAGTAACGATCGCCGAGGTCGGTGCAGAAGAGGTTAAACCCCTGGCGGACGGTCAGTTCGCCCAGCGACTCGCAGAAACAGTCTTCGGGCGGCATATGATCCATCCCGATCAGGAAGGTATTGTTCCGCCGGGCCATATAGTACGGTGAGGGGAACGCCCCTCGGATGAAGATGTCGTCGAGCTTGTTCAGGGCGTTGATGTCGCAGGCCCGGGCCCCGACGATCACCCGGGGGTTGACCCGGTACTCGATCCCCTGCTCCCAGTCGTCGTCGGTGAAGGCGTAACGGGAGAGGAGTTCCTTGAAGGGGAGGAAAAAATTCTTCAGGGAAGAGGCGGTGTAGTTATAATCGAGTTCGAGATCGTCGAAGGAATCGACCTTCCGGAACTGGTAGATCGGTTGGCCGTCCTTCCCCGTGTCCACCTGCCGGGGCCCGAAGGTCTCGTTGGACTCGATCAGACCCTCGATGAGTTTCCGGAACTCGTCTTTGCCGATGACCTTGTAGATCATTTTTTCTTCAGGGATCCGGCCGGAGAGGTGAATCCTCCGGCGATTGCGGGAAAGATAGTAATATAGATCACAATTCCCTAAAGGGCAAACATAAAATAGATTTTCGATTATGGCCGTCGCCATCAGGGAAATCGAGACCCGGTCCGCCCTGGTCCGCTCGCGGATCCCCGGGGTGGAGTTCGTGATCAACCCCTACCTCGGCTGCGGCCACGGCTGCCGCTACTGTTACGCGGTCTTTATGCGCCGCTACTCCCGCTACCACCGGGAGAGCCGCTGGGGGGAGTTCGTGGAGGTGAAGAAGAACATCGTCGGGATCCTGGCCGGCGAGCTGGCCCGGAAGCGGAAGACCGGAAGCGTCTTTTTCTCCAGCGTCTGCGACCCCTACCAGCCGCTGGAGAAACGCTACCAACTGACCCGGGGGTGCCTGGAACTTCTCCGCAACCACGGCTGGGAGATCTCGATCCTCACCCGCTCCCCCCTGGTCCTCAGGGATATCCGGCTGCTGCGGTCGGCGCTCGACTGCCGGGTCGGCTTCTCCATCCCCACCGACGACGACCGGATCCGGGAGAGACTGGAGCGGGCCGCCCCCTCGATCCCGGCGAGGATCGAGGCCCTCCGGCGGCTCCGGGAGGCGGGAATCCGGACCTGGGCCTTCATCGCCCCGATGCTGCCGATGGACCCGGTCCGCCTCCACCGGCTGCTGGCCCCCGCGGTCGAATACGTGATGATAGATCCCCTCAACTATGTCTCCCGGGTGGAGGGGTTCTTCCGGAACCAGGGCTGGGGTTACGCCCTCTCCCGGGAATACGGGCGGAAGACCCGCCGGGAACTGCGGAGACTCTTCGGGAAAAAGGCCCGATGATTAATCAATGACGGATGGAGACACCCGCGGAGAGGTTAGATCCTTCACCCCTTGTTTCCTCGTGTAGGGGCAAGGTATGCCTTGCCCCTACGGGACCGGGCGCCAGTAGAGAGGTGACATCATTCAACCGCTGTCTTTCTCCGT
>PWXJ01000199.1 GCA_003561965.1 PVC group bacterium | reverse complement strand
GCGGTTCCTGCTCCCGCGAAAAACCTGGTTCTTCCCGGGTTCGCTCTACATCCACGAGCTGGTGATTATCGGGCGCCGTCTGTACGCCAACGCCGTGGGGACCAACTCGGTGGTGGAGATCGGCCGGGACGGGGTCGCCCGGAGGGTCTGGTGGCCGCGCTGCCTGGACGAGCTGGGGCCGGACGCCTTTTCCCGGAATTACCTCCAGCTCAATTCCATCGCCGCCGGCCGCGATATCTCATCCTCCTTCTTCTCCGCCTCCGCCGCCCGGCCGTCCGTCCGCCGGCCCGGTCACCGGAATTTCCCGGTCGACGGCCGGGGGGTGATCTTCTCGGGGAAGACCGGCGAGCCGGTCGCCCGCGGCCTGACCCGCCCCCATTCCGCGCGTCTCCACGGCGGGAAACTCTGGGTGGACAACAGCGGGTACGGGGAAGTCGGTTTCATCGCCGACGGGAGGCTGACGGCCGCCGTCCGTCTCCCCGGCTGGACCCGGGGACTCTGCTTCCGCGACAACGTGATGTTCGTCGGCACCTCCCGGGTGATCCGCCGTTTCCGGAATTACGCCCCGGGTCTCGACCCCGCGGACTGCGCCTGCGGGGTCCACGCCCTGGATGCGACCAGCGGCCGCCGGCTGGCCGGGGTCGTCTGGCCGGAAGGCTACCAGGTCTTCTCGGTCGAATGCCTTCCCCTGGGAATAGCCGGCGGCTTTCCCTTTACCGGGTCCCGTCGGACGCCCGCCCGTTCCCGGGAGCTGTTTTACGGATATAGAGCGCCCCCGCCTTAACTTATGAGGGAGAAGTTGCGAGATTGGATTCACCGGGGGTTCGCCCGCGAGCGCGCCGTTATCGAGCGGTGGATCAGCCGGCAGGCTCAGGGAAACGCCGGTCCGGCCTCGTTGCGGGTACTGGAGCTCGGTTGCGGCGCGGGGGTGCTTGCCGGCGCGTTTGATCCTCGGTGCTATCGCGGCATCGACAGCGACGCCGAGGCTGTCGCCGCCGCCCGCCGCCGGTACCCGGAGTATGACTTTCGGGTGGGCGACCTGCGTTCGCCGGAGACGGCCCCGCTATTTCGGGAGGCGTCCACCGTGGTTTGCCACGGGGTTCTGCACCACCTGAATGATCTCGAGCTGGAGCGTTTGCTGGCAGCCATCGTCGAGGCGACGTCTCCCGGCGCCTCCCTGCTCGCCATCGAGCCGGTGCTGCCTCCCTGGACGAACCCGGCCGGCCGGCTGCTGGCGTCCCGGGACCGGGGCGCCTGGATCCGCCCGGCCACCCGCCTCGAGGAGTTGGTGGCTTCCTCCGGGCTGCGCCTGGCCGAATCCCGGCGGATCTCTCTATGGCCGCGGTACCCGATTTCCAGCCAGGCCTACCGGTTTGTCAAGGTTCGCCCGGGCCGCCAGTCCGTCAACGGAAAGGATGAATGAAATCGGGACCGGGGAGTCGGGTTGTCAACGGAGGTTACCCCGGGTTTCAGCCGTCCCCGGATGCCGTCCATCTTGATCTTGTCAGGAAGGCGGATTTCGGATATAGAATATTGTTCTCGAACAAGCGCAGGAAGAAATCCGATGTCAACAGATAAGATGCGACTGTTGCTGATCTCGGCGATGTACGAGAACGGCGGCAATATCACCCACCGCCTGTTTGACGGGCACCCGCGGATGCTGGTCTACCCCTTCGAGTCCCAGCTGGGGACCCGTTACGTGGTCGACCACCTCACGTCGTTCTTCCCGGTCAAGTACCGCTGGCCCCGTTTCCTCCTGGGTTCCAGCCCGGAGGAGGATTACGAGGCGATCATCGACGAGGAGTGCAAGGTCCGGAGCAAGACCCCCCGGGTGAGCAAGTTCCGCCACGTCCCCTTCGATCTCGACGACCGCCGCCGGCGGGAGGAGTTCGTCCGCCTGGTCGGCTCGGAACCGCGGACCACGGGAGGCAACGTGGCCGCCTTCTTCCGGGCGACCTTCGCTTCCTGGGAGAACCTCGCCCGCTCCGGCGAAGAGACGGTCTGGGTCGGTTACAGCCCGGTAGTCGTCGTCGACGCCGAGAGGATTCTCCGGGATATGGCCGATAGCCTGGTCCTCCATATCGTCCGCAACCCCTATTCCGCCTATGCCGACACCAAGAAGCGGCCCGTGCCCCTCTCGCCGGCCGCCTATATGGCGGGGTGGACCTTCTGCCAGCAGCAGGCCCTGATCTTCCGGGAACTCTTCCCCGGCCGGGTCGAGTTGCTCCGTTACGAGGATATCATCGCCGACCCGGCCGGGACTCTGGGGGATTACTGCCGGCGGATCGGCCTGGACCGGTCCGATACCCTGGGGCGGCCGAGCTGGAACGGAGCGCCCCTGGCCGAGGTTTACCCCTGGGGGACGATCCGCCTCCCGGATGAGGAGACCAACCGGAAGACGGCTTGCGAACTGAGCCCGCCGGAGATCGCCGAGATCGGGGCTCGGGCCGGGCCTTATCTCAAGCTGCTTGGCTATGAGGGCTTCATCTGATGCCCGCCGTTCCTCCTTGGAGGCACCGCTCCGGTTTAGCCGGAGAGAGAGTGCTGGTGACCGGGGCGGGAGGGTTTATCGGGGCCAACCTCGTCCGGGCCCTGCTCTCCGCCGGGGCCGAGGTCTGGTGCCTGACCCGGCCCTCTGCCCGCGCCCCCTGGAGGCTGAAGGAGGCGGCGGATGACATCCGCCTGCTGCCGGTCAGGCTGGAGCGCTATCCCGCCCTCCGTTCAGCCCTCCGAGAGGCCAACCCCTCCCTGATCTACCACCTGGCCGCCTACGGCAATAGTTCCCGCCACCGGTCAGTCTCCCGGATGATAGAGGTCAATATCCGGGGTACGGATAATCTCCTGCGGGCCGCCTCCGAGGCCGGTTGCCGCCGTCTCATCCACACCGGGAGTTCCTCGGAATACGGTTTCCGGGACCGTCCGCTCTCCGAGGGGGAACTTCCCCAGCCGATGAGCCACTACGCGATCTGCAAGCTGGCGGCCACCAATCTCTGCCGTTATTACGCCGGGATGAGGGGGCTGCCGGCGCTGACTCTGCGCCTGTTCTCGGTTTACGGGCCTTTCGAGGATTCGCGGCGTTTTATCCCCACCGCCGTCCGCGCCGCTCTTTCCGGCCGCCCGCTCCCCCTCACCGGCGGCGCCGAAGCCCACGATTTCGTTTATGTCGGGGACGCGGTCGAGGCCCTGCTCCTGGCCCCGGGCCTCGAGGACCCCGGCGGCGTTGTCGTCAATATCTGCGGCGGCCGGCAGTGGACCAACCTGGAGGTGGTCCGCGAGATCGAACGCGTTCTCGACCGGAAGATCGATCTCCGTCCGGGAGAGTATCCTCCCCGCTCCTGGGACAGTCCGGTCTGGGTGGGGGAGAGGAGGCTGGCGAAGAAACTGCTGAACTGGGAGCCCCGGACCACCCTGGCCGCCGGCCTGAAGCTCACGGCCGATTGGCTCCGGGACCGGGATGCCACCAAGTGTCCGGAGTCAGAATTATGAACGACCGGAATCCGCGGAAAAATTTTCCGGCGGCCGGTGGGATCGAACCGGCCGCCTTGCGCCGGATTATCCTCGAGGAGGCCCATCGCGCCGGGGTGGGCCATATCGGTTCCGCGCTCTCCGTCGCCGATATCCTGGCAGCGGTTTACGGCCGGTTTCTCCGGGCCGCCGGCCCGGATGATCCCGACCGGGACCGTTTCATCCTCTCCAAGGGCCACGCCGCCCTCGCCCTCTACGCGGCGCTCCACCTCAAGGGCTGGCTGACCCGGGAAGAGCTGGCCGCCTACTGCGGGGACGGCAGCCGGCTGGGCGTCCATCCCGACCATAGTCTGCCCGGGGTGGACTTCTCCACCGGTTCGCTCGGCCACGGCCTCTCGCTGGGCGCGGGGGCGGCCCTGGCGGCGCGGCTCCAGGGATCCGGCCGGCGGGTCTTCGTCCTGGTCAGCGACGCCGAATGCAATGAGGGATCTCTCTGGGAGGCGGTGATGTTCGCCGCCCACCACCGCCTGGCCAACCTGGTGGCGATCGTGGACGATAACGGACAGCAGGCCCTCGGGCATACCCCCGACGTCATCGACCTGCGGCCGCTGGCCGGGCGGTGGCGGGCCTTCGGCTGGGAGGCGATCGAGGTCGACGGACACTCGGTGGTCGATCTGGCCTCGGCGCTCTCGGCATTCGAGACCCTATCCGGACCACCGCACGTTGTAATCGCCCGCACGGTCTGCGGGAAGGGGGTATCGTTTATGGAGGGGCTGGTCAAGTGGCACTACTGGCCGATGTCGGAGGAGGAGTACCGGCGGGCGCTGGAGGATATCGAGGAGGGGAGATGAGGCAGACCTTCATCGAAACTCTGGCCGAGCTGGCCGAGCGCGATCCCCGGATTATCCTGCTCACCGCCGATCTCGGTTATATGGTGGTGGAGCAGTTCGCCGACCGGTT
>PWXJ01000250.1 GCA_003561965.1 PVC group bacterium | reverse complement strand
GTCACCTGCCTCCAGGCGATCTCCAAGCGGGTCCACTACGGCAAGTTCGTGGCCGAGGCCAAGTACCGGGAGGACCCGGAGGCCTTTGAGGAACTCCGCCGGCGGGGGGACGAAGAGGGACTGCGGGAGCGGATCACCGACCCCGAGGTGGAGAGGGAAGTCCTCGAGCGGGTGGAGAGGAAAGCTAAAACCTACTGCCGCGAACTCTCCCGCTCCGGCGGCCCCACCGCCGACCCCGTCGTTCTGGTCGGGATCTACCGCGACCGGATCATCCCCCTGAACAAGGACGTCCAGGTCGCCTACCTTTCTTAGAACATCAGCCAGGACGGGATCTTCCAGCTGTCGCCGGCGCCGGGTATCTTTTCCAGGGCCGGGAAATTTCCCACTATAAGGAAGCGCTTAATCTGAGAGTTTGCCCGGAGATATTTTATGGTTTCGAGTCTTTTTTTTCTCAGTTGATTCTCGGCGGTAAGCTCGATTCCGACAACTTGATCCCCCTCAATGACGAAATCGATCTCCCGTCCCCGGTAATCCCTCCAGAAAGTTATCTCCGGGGGGATGCTCATATTCCGGGAAAGCGAGAGGGTATTGAAGAGGAACATTCCCTCGGTGATCGCTCCCAGACTCCCGGAAGTTTTCAGGGCGCGATACCCGGTTCTTCGGCAGGCGTGATTGATCAGGCCGGAGTCGAAAAAATAGATCTTGGGAGCTTTCAGCAACCGCGTCTTGGACTTTTTCGCCCAGGGACGGAGGCGATCAAGAACCTGGGTCTGCTCCAGGATCCCCAGGTAAGAGTTTACCGTATTCCGGGACATTCCCAGGTCGGAAGCGAGATTGCTGACATTCAGCAGATTTCCGCTCTGAAGAAGCAACGTTTGATAAAGTCGATGGAAGAGGTCCAGGTCCCCCACCTTCCCGAGCAGACGGATATCTTTCTCTATATACGTGGCGGCGTAATCCCGGAGCATAAACCAGCGTTCTTCTTCGGACTCCTCCAGGAATACCGCCGGCAGGGCGCCGAAGACCAGCAGCCGGCGGCGGAGGTTCTCGATGCTGGCCCGATTTTCCCAGACTTCGGCCTGAACTTGAGCCGCCCGCCGCTCCGTCAAGTTCCCCCGGAGGAATAATGCCATTAATCCGCCGTCTTCCCGCCAAAATCCGTAATGGCCGATTGCCTCCTTGAGTGTCAGGCCATAGAGATAATGGTAACGGATCCGGCCGGCCAGTGATTCCGCCATCCGGTCGCGGATCTGGAGCGATGACGAACCGGTGATTACTATCTTGATGGTTTCCCGATGCCGGTCAAAAAGAAGTTTGATTTCATCGAACAGCTCGGGCGCTTTCTGGGCCTCATCGAGGAATAGATAGATCCGGTCCTCGAGTGAATTCAGGGGAATGCCCAGTCGGATCTCCAGTTCGTTCCGCAACGCACCCGGCCGCAGGCTGAGCCGGGATCGCAACTCGAGATCGTCGAAGTTTAAGTGGATGAGGCTCCGATCACTCACGCCCCGGTTTCTTAGCCCGGCCGCGATCCGGGCGATCAGCGTGGTCTTGCCTACCTGCCGGGGACCGATCAGGGTGGAGATCACCGGTCGTTCCAGTTCCGCTTCCAGGACCGGCTGGAGCTCCCTTCTGATCAAATTTTCCGTAATATTGTTCATCCTGATGAACAATATTATCAAAAGACTCCGGTGTCAATAAGCTTTTTCGGCCCACTTCAGCAGAATATAAGGGCGGAGAAAGGAACCTTTTATCAGTCCACTTCGGTCTTGCCTTTCCTGATCGCCAGGGCGATCTTTTCGGCGGTGACCGGGAGGCGCTTGATCCGGATACCGGTGGCGTCGTAGACCGCGTTGGCCACCATCGGGGCGACCGGGATCATCGTATGCTCCCCCACCCCCCGGGCGCCGTAGGGACCGTCGTGCTGGAGGGTCTGGACGTCGATGATCGGGATGATCTCGTCGGGGACGTCGAGGGCGGTGGGGATCTTGTAGTCGGTGAAGTTGGGGTTGAGGAGTGCCCCGTCCTCGCCGAAGCGCATATCCTCGTAGAGGGCGGTGGCCAGCCCCTGCATAAACCCGCCGATCACCTGTCCCTCGACCAGGGAGGGGTTGAGGACCCGGCCGCAGTCGAACCCTTCGGCTACCTTGAGGACCTTGACCTTCCCGGTCTCCTTGTCGATCTCGAGGACGATCCCCCCCGCGCCCACCGTGTAGTGGGGGTTGGGGTGCCCGCCCTGGCTGGTCTCGGTGTCGCAGACGGTGGTCATAAACTCGGGCATAAACATCCCCCGGCCGATGATCGGCCCGCCGCGGAAGGTCCCGTCCTCGAGCATAATCCCGTCGATAACGAAGTCCTTGAAGGCGAGGGCGAAGTCGGGGTCGGTGGAGCACTTGACCTGTCCGTCCTCGAGGTAGAGCGACTCGGGGTTGTACTTGTAAGCCCGGCCTACGGTCTCGAAGATCCGGTCGCGGGCGTCGAGCGCCGCCCGGCGGACGGCGTTGCCGCAGCCCCAGGTGACGTGGCTGGCCACGGTCTGCCACTCGTAGGGGTTGCGGTCGGTGTCCGGGCACTCCACCCGGATCTGATCCATCGGGACGGTCAGGACCTCGGAGGCGACCTGGGCCATCACGGTCAATAGCCCCTGGCCCATATCGATCCCCGAGATCAGGACGTTGAGCGAGCCGTCCTCGCTGAACTTCAAGAAGGCCGAGGAGGAGGCGTTGGGCGGCATCGCCGGGCCCTTCCAGGCCGAGGCGATCCCCTTGCCGATCACCTTGTTCGGGTCCTTGGACTTCTCCTTCTTCCCGTAACCGATCGCCTCCGAGACCCGGTTCAGGCACTCCTCGAGGTTGTTCTCGGTCATCCCCGCCCCGTAGGTGAGCGGCATCCCCCGCTTGAGGAGGTTCTTCTTCCGCAGGGCCAGGGGGGTCATCCCCAGCTTCTCGGCCAGCCGGTCGAGGTGGGACTCGACCGAGAAGAGCATCTCCGAGTAGCCGAAGCCCCGGTAGGGTCCGGCCGCCGGGAGGTTGGTGTAGATACAGTAGGAGTCGATCTTCAGGGCCGGGAAGTAGTAGGGCCCGGTGGCCGAGAGGGCCGAGGAGTTGACCACGTTGGCCCCGTACTCGACGTAGGGGCCGGCGTCCCAGAAGTTCTCCATCTCAAAGGCGGTCAGCTTCCCGTCCTTGTTCGCCCCGATCTTGATCCGGGTCTCCACCGCCTGGCGCATATAGGTGTTGTAGAACTCCTGGTCCCGGCGCCAGCGGACCTTGACCGGCATCCCCTTAGTCTTGGTGGCGAAGGCCGCCGCCAGGATCTCCATCGTCACCCCGGCCTTCCCGCCGAAGCCGCCCCCGATGAAGGGGGTGATCACCCTGACGTCCTTGTGGGTGAAGCCGAGGGGCGCCAGGGCCCCGACGAAGAGGTGGCGCTGGGTATGGGGGGACTGGGAGGAGGACCAGACGGTCAGCCGCCCCGAGTGGTCGCAGAGGCCCACCGCGATGTGCGGCTCCAGGCAGCAGTGGGCGTAGCGGGGGACGTGGTAGACGTCCTCGAGGACGACGTCCGACTCCTCGAAGGCCTTCTTCAATTCGCCCCGGCGGATCTTCCGGTGGTGGGCGATGTTGGTCCCGCCCTTGGGAAAGAACCAGGGGACGTGCTCGTAGTCGCCGAGGTCGGGGTGGATCAGGGTCTTTCTGTCCTTGACCGCCCTGACCTGGTCGAAGATCGGTTTCAGGGGTTGGTAGTCAACCTTGACCAGCTTGGCCGCCCGCTTGGCGATCTTCGGGTCGCGGGCGATCACCGCCGCCACCTGTTCCCCGACGAACCGGACCCGGTCCTGGGCCAGGATGTGCCGGTCCTGCATATAGAGCCCGAACTTGTAGGGGAAGTCCTTCCCGGTCACCACCGCCACCACCCCGGGAACCTTCTTGGCCGCCCGGATGTCGATCCCCTTGATCCGGGCCGAGGGGTGGGGGCTCTCGACGACCTCGGCGTAAAGCAGGTTGGGGCCGAACTCGAGGTCGTCGACGTACTGGGCGGCCCCGGTGATCTTCTCCTTCCCGTCGATCCGGGGGTAGGAATGGCCGACTACTTTGGTTGCTTCCATAATCTCCTCCATTTAAGACGGGATATACAGGATGATTTTAGACAGGATAACCCGCCTCCGTTAAAACTACGTCGGGCAGGCAGGATCTACGGGATAGTAATTTAATCGGTATCGCTATCGGTATCGGTATCGGTATCGAGTTATTTCCCCGCCGTCTCCAGGATCGCGTCAATGATCGCGGTGTAGCCGGTGCAGCGGCAGAGGTTGCCGGCGATCGCTTCCTGGATCTCCTCCCGGGAGGGTTTCGCCTTCTTCTCCAGCAGCTCGGTGGCGGCCAGGGTCATCCCCGGGGCGCAGTAGCCGCACTGGAAGGCGTTGTGTTTCAGGAAGGCT
>PWXJ01000005.1 GCA_003561965.1 PVC group bacterium | reverse complement strand
TTCGGCGGCAACGGCGCCGGCAAAACCACCCTGGTCGACGCCCTGATGTTCAAGTCGGGCGCCAATACCCGCCAGGGGAGCGTGGACGAGGGCAGCTCGCTCTCCGATACCGACGAGGAAGAAAAGGCCCGATCCGGCAGCGTCCGGACCACCCCGCTCAACTGCCAACACCAGGGAACCAGCATCTTCCTCCTCGACACCCCCGGCTACCTCGACTTCTGGGGCGAGGTGCTGGTCGCCCTGGAGGTGGTCGACAGCGTGGTGATCGTGCTCGAGGCCACGGGGGAGATCGATACCGGCAGCCGGCGGGTCTACGAAGAAGCCCGGGCCCGGAACCTCCCGGTCGCCTTCTTCGTCAACCGCCTGGACAAGGAGAACACCAGCTTCGTCAAGACCCTCGACGCCGTCATCTCCGAGCTGGGCGCGTCGGCGGTTCCGCTCTTTCTCCCGGTCGGGGAACAGGCGGAACTGAAAGCCGTCGTCGATCTCTTCGCTGACGGTGCCGCCGAGACGGCGGTCGAGGAAGTCCGGGGCCGTCTTGACGACTTCAAGGAAAAACTGGTGGAAGCCGCCGCCGAGACCGACGACAGCCTGATCGAGAAATACCTCGCCGAGGGCTCCCTGGAGTCCGAAGAGGTCGATCGGGGTTTTCGGACCGCTTTTGCCGCGGGGCAGGTCAGCCCGGTCTTCGCCGGGGCCGCCCTCAAGGCGATCGGGGTCGGGGAACTCCTCGATTCCTTCCGGCGGATCTTTCCCTCGCCCGCCGACCGGGGCGAGGTGGCGGCCGGCGAGGATAAACTCCCGCCCGCCGACGACGCGCCCTTCTGCGCCCGGGTCTTCAAGAGCGTCAACGACCCGTTCGTCGGCCAGCTCTCCTACCTGCGGGTCTGGTCCGGAAGTTTGAAGCCGGAGTCGGAGGTTTACAACCCCTCCTCCGACGTCCGGGAACGGGTCGCCAACCTCTACATAATGCAGGGCAAGGAGCAGATCAACGTCCCCCGGGCCGTCCCCGGCTGCATCATCGCCCTGACCAAGCTGAAATCGACCTCGGTCGGGGACACCCTCTGCGCCCCGGGAAAGAAATTTCAATTTCCCCCGTTTGTCTTTCCCGCCCCGACTTCCCTGATGGCGGTCTATTCCCGCAATCGGGGCGACGAGGACAAGGTCGCCGAGGGGCTGCACAAGCTGATCGCCGAGGACCCGACCCTCCAGGGCCGCCGCGACCCCCTGACCAAGGAGTACGTCCTCTCCGGGATGGGGGAGGTCCAGATCCAGATCGTCGTCAACCGCCTGAAGAAGAACTTCAACGTCGATGTCGAGCTCAGGACCCCCCGGGTCGCCTATAAGGAGACGATCAAGGGCCGGGGCGAGACCAAGTACCGCCACAAGAAACAGACCGGGGGCGCCGGGCAGTTCGCCGAGGTCTGGATGCACGTCCAGCCCTACGTCCCGGGCGCGGAAGAAGCCGAGGGTAAGGGCAAGAAAGAGCTGATCGAACTCTCCTGGGGCGGTAAGTTTCTCTTCGTCGACGAGGTGGTCGGCGGGCATATCCCGGCCCAGCTGGTCCAGTCGGTCAAGAAAGGCTACCTCTCGGCATTGGAGAACGGGGTCCTGGCCGGCTACCCGATGATCGGGGTCACCGCCACCGTCTACGACGGCAAGACCCACCCGGTCGATTCCAAGGATATCGCCTTCCAGATCGCCGGCCGCCAGGGTTTCAAGGAGTGCGCCCGGGCCGCCCAGCCGGTCCTGATGGAGCCGATTATGAACGTCGAGATCACCGTCCCCACCGACGCGATGGGGGCGATCACCGGCGACCTCAACTCCCGGCGGGGCCGGGTCCTGGGGATGACCCCCGAGGGGTCGCTGCAGAAGATCCGGGCCCAGGTCCCGATGGCCGAGATGCTGAAGTACACCCCGGAACTGAGATCCCTGACCGGCGGCAAGGGGATGTTCACGATGGAGTTCGACAGTTACGAGGAGGTGCCGGGGATGATCTCCCAGAAGGTGATCGCCCAGGCCCGGGAGGAGCAGGAGGAAGAGTAGAAGCTTTAAACAATTACCGGGAGTCGGCCGATGAGCGGACATTCCAAGTGGTCGAGCATCAAGTACAAGAAAGGAGCCAAGGACGCCAAGCGCGGCCGGCTCTTCAGCAAGCTGGTCAAGGAGATCACCGTCGCCGCCCGGCTGGGCGGGGGCGACCAGGCGGCCAATATCCAGCTGCGGTCGGTGGTCCAGACCGCCCGCGACGCCAATATGCCCACCGAGAACATCGAGCGGGCGATCAAGAAAGGCACCGGGGAACTCCCCGGCGTCAGTTACGAGGAAGCGGTTTACGAGGGCTACGCGCCGGGCGGGGTGGCGGTCCTGATCCGGGCCCTGACCGATAACCGGAACCGCACCATCGCCGAGATCCGCCATCTCTTCGACAAGAGGGGCGGGAGCATCGCCGGGCCCGGATCGGTGGCCTATCTCTTCGAGACCCGGGGGTTGATCACCGTGGAGGCGGCCGGTGCCGACGAGGAAGCGATCTTCGCCGCCGCCCTGGAAGCCGGGGCGGAAGACTTCAAGGCCGAGGATGACCTCTACGAGATCTATACCGCCCCCTCCGACCTGGAAGCGGTCAAGGAAGCCCTGGCCGCCGCCGGATTCAAGATCGCCGCCGCGGAAGTCACCCGGATCCCCGCCACCCTGGTCCCGGTGGCCGGGGACGACGCCCGCAAGGTCCTCTCCCTCCTCCAGGCCCTGGAGGATCACGACGATGTCCAGAACGTCTACTCCAACTGCGATATCCCCGAGGAGATCCTGGAAGAGGAGGAATAGGGAGATTACCCGGAACGCCGATATCACCGCCCGGCCCGCCCGGATCCTGGCCGTCGATCCCGGAATCAACGCGACCGGCTACGGGGTGATGGAGCAGACCTCCCGGCGGATCTCGGTTTTGGCCTCGGGGACGATCAAGAGCCGCCCCGGCCAGAGCCCCCCGGAAAAATTGGCCGGCATCTACGAGGTTCTCTCCGGGCTGCTCGACCGGTTCGCCCCCGGGGCGCTGGTCCTGGAGGACGTCTTCTACCACAAGAACGTCCGTTCCACCCTGAGGCTGGGCGAGGTCCGGGGGGTCTGCGGACTGGCGGCGGCCCGGCGGGGCATCGGGGTTTACAGTTACGCCTCCCGCCGGGTGAAGAAGGCGACCGTGGGCAACGGCTCGGCCGGCAAGGAGCAGGTCCGGTCGATGGTCCGGGTCCTCCTCGGGCTGGAGGAAGACCCCGAATCCCTCGACGTCTCCGACGCCCTCGCCCTGGGAATCACCTACTTCCAGGATAAAGCTTGCCCTGTTTCGGACGTTTTGAGATAGAATCGGGATCGATATGTTCGAATACCTCAGAGGCCGGTTGAAAACTTCCGCCCCCGACCGGGCGGTGGTCGAGGTGAACGGGGTCGGCTACCTCCTGGTTGTCCCCCTGAGCACCTACGAGAAGCTCCCCTCTCCGGGGGAGGAGTTGACCGTCCTCACCCATCATTACGTCCGGGAAGACGAGCAGACCCTCTACGGTTTCGCCTCGGAAGAGGAGCGGGAGCTCTTCCGGATGCTGCTCGGGGTCTCCAAGATCGGTCCCCGGGTCGCCCTCGGTATCCTGGGCGGGATCCCGGCGGCCGCCTTCGGCGACGCCATCGCCTCCGGGGATGTCGATCTGCTCTCCTCGGTCCCCGGGATCGGGAAGAAGACCGCCGAACGGCTGATCCTGGAGTTGAAGGACAGGATCGAGTTTCTCCCCCGTCTCCGGGACGAGGCCGGCCGGAGCCGGCTCAAGGGCGGGGAGGAGAAGGCCGCCGACGTACTCCGGGCCCTCCAGTCGCTCGGTTACCGTCCGGGACCGGCTCGGAAGGCCCTGGGCCGGGCCCTGGAGGAAGCCGACCCCGGCTGGCCGGTCGAAAGGCTGTTAAAAGAAGCCCTGAAAACCATTTAAAAGGTAATGCCGCCAGCCCGATGACCGAACGCTTCATCAACCAGGCCCTGTCCGAGAAGGACCTCTCCTTCGACCAGAAACTCCGCCCCCCGGCCTTCGATCAGTTCACCGGCCAGGAGGCGGTCAAGGAGCGTCTCCGGATCGCCCTCGAGGCCGCCCGGGGCCGCAACGAGCCGCTCGAGCACCTGCTCTTCTTCGGCCCCCCCGGCCTGGGCAAGACCACCCTGGCCTACATCATCGCCGCCGAGATGGGCAGCGAGATCAAGTCCACCTCCGGCCCGGCGATCGAGAAGCCCGGGGATTTAGCCGGCCTGCTCACCAACCTCCAGGGCGGGGATATCCTCTTTATCGACGAGATCCACCGCCTGGGCTCGATCGTCGAGGAGTACCTCTATCCGGCGATGGAGGATTTCGTCATCGACATAATGATCGACCAGGGGCCCTCGGCCCGCTCGGTCCGGCTCAACCTCGCCCACTT
>PWXJ01000194.1 GCA_003561965.1 PVC group bacterium | reverse complement strand
CCGAAGATCCCGTCGATCCGGATATCCAGGTAAGCCCTCCCCGGGTCCGGCGGCCGCCCGGCGCAGCCGAAGGCGAAGAGGAGGCCGGGAAGATAGAGAACCGCCTGAAGATATCTTATCCGGTTGAGGAAGAGCTTGATTCCGTTCATAGATTATTCCCTCCTCCGGTGAAATCGCTTCCGCTCCGCCCGGCGGAGATCCGGGCAGTCTTGATCGGTAAGCTTCCAGTATGGCCTTATTCGCGGATTATAGCCGATTACCGAACCCCGGAACACAAGTTTATTCCCCGCGACGACGGATAATGATATTCTGGAGAACAACCGGGAAAACGCTATGTCCAGAGAACGCGACTTCAACCGGCAGCGCCGGTGGTTCCGGGGGGTTATTTCCGCCGGGATCCTGCTGGCGGTGGTCTGGGCCGCCTCCCGAATCGTGAAACTCACGGGAGAGGCGGGGAGCGACCCGCACCGTTACGACTACCAGGCCACCCGGATGCTGGTCCGCCGGACCGCCCGGGCGGCGGAACTGCTGGAAACCAAGGGCGAAGCGGCCTTCGCCGATTTCGCCGCCGGCGCCGACAGCTGGTCGGTGGGCGGGGATTCCTACCTCTATGTCTACGACCGGGAGGGGGTCAACCTCTTCCACGGCGGCTACCCCGGATTGGCCGAACAGGACCTCCACCGCCTGACCGACCTCCTGGGCAAGCCGATTCACCGCCTGGTCCTCGACCAGCTGGATAACCACCGGGAAACCAACCCCCACGGCTGGGTCCACTATCTCTGGCCGGCCCCGGGCTCGCTGCCGGGAACCTGGAAGTCCTCCTGTCATTTCCCGGCGACCCTCCCGGACGGCAGGGAGGTTTACGTCGGCAGCGGGCTTGACTTCCCCCTGGTCGAGCGGGAGTTCTTCCGGATCGTCGTCGACCAGGCGGCCCGGCTGCTGGCGGCCGGGGGCCGGGCGGGGCTCTCCGACCTGAAGGCGGTCGAGGGGCCGTTCATCATCTACGACGAGTCGGTCTTCGTCCTCGATCTCTCCGGGCGGGCGATCCTCGACCCCGCCCTCGACCTGGCCGTGCCCCGCGACCTCTTCGCTTACCGCGACCTGGCCGGGAACCGCCCCCTGAAAGAGCTGGCCCGGAGGTTGGAAGAGGAGGAGGCCGCCTGGGTGCTCACCCTCGACCAGGAACGGGCCGGAGGCGACCCGGTGAAGAAGGGGATTTACGGCCGGCGGGCGGAGATGGACGGGCAACCGGTGATCGTCGGGGCGATCTGCGACCTCCCCCGGCCGGCCTGGATGCGCTGATGGAAGAGCCGAAGACAGAACGGAAGGCGGAAGGACCGAGGATCGTCTACGGACTCAATCAGGTCCCGCCCCGGCGGGAGCTGCTGCTGCTCAGCTGCCAGCAGATGCTCTTGATGTTCACGGCGGCCACGATCCCGGCCATCCTGGTCAGGGAGATCGGCGGCACCCTGGAGGAGGCCAGCCTGATGGTGGCCCTGACGATGATCGCCGCCGGGGTGGGGTCCGTGATCCAGTCCACCCGGACCCGCTGGATGGGGAGCGGCTACCTCTGCCCGAATATCTGCGGCCCCTCCTACCTGGCGGTCTCGATGCAGGCGGCCTGGGCCGGGGGGCTGCCCCTGATGCGGGGGATGATCATCGTCGCCGGGGCGGCGGAGATGTTCCTGGCCCGGGTGATCAACCGGCTCCGCTTCCTCTTCCCCCCGGTGGTGACCGGCCTGGCGGTGGCGATGGTCGGAATCTCGATCATCCCGGTCTCGGTGGCCGGATTCTTCGGCAGCCGCTACGCCGGCGACGTCTTCGGCTGGCGGGAGGCGGTGGTCGGGGCGGCGACATTGCTGCTGATGGTCGGGGCCAATCTCTGGGGGAAGAAGGGGTTGAAGATGTACTGCCTCCTCTTCGGGACGGCGGGGGGCTGGATCCTGGCCCTCCTGCTGCTGCCGGAGGCGGCGGAGAGCCTCTCCCGGCTGGGCCGCGAGCCCTGGGCGATGCTCCCCCTGACCGATCTCTCCCAGCTCCGGCCCGCCTTCTCCTTCCGGCTCCTCCCCGCCTTTTTGATCATCGCCGTCTGCGGCTCGCTGAAGTCCTTCGGGAACCTGATCTGCGCCCAGAAGATCTCGGAGCCGGAACTGAAGGAGCTGAAGATGGAGCCGCTGGCCAAGGGGCTGATGGCCGACGGGTTCACCACCCTGATGGCCGGGGCGATGGGGGGGATGGCGGTCGATACCTCCTCGAGCAACGTCGGCCTGGCGGCGGCGACCGGGGCGGTCTCCCGGAGGATCGCGGTCTGGGCGGGGATCTTCTTCGCGGTGCTCGGATTCTCGCCGAAGCTGACGATGGCCATCGCCCTGATCCCGACGCCGGTGATGGGGGCGATGATGATCTTCGCCGTCTCCTTTATGATCACCACCGGCCTGGAGGAGATGCTCTCGGTCAAGCTCGACCAGCGCAAGATCTTCGCCGTCGGGATCTCCCTGATCCTCGGGCTGGGGACCGGCCTGGTCCCCGCCGTTTACGGGGCGATGCCCCCCACCCTCCAGATCTTCTTCGACGAGCCCCTCTCCTCGACCACCATCCTGGTGATCGTCCTCTACCAGCTCTTCCACCTCGACCTCACCCTGGCCGAACGGCGGAAGCGACGCCGCTGATTGGTGATATTATCCCCCCGCCGCCCCCGTACCACTTGATTCCCAGTCCATTTTCCGGCATAATGCAATTGAGATATGGCTGCTTGCCAATAATGAAAACACTCGAAAAGATTCAGGAACGCCGGATTCAGGTTCCTCTGACGATATCCTGGTACCTGTCGGACATCGGCAAGGCTCAGGGGCTGCAGGAATTGTTTATCCGCCAGTCACCCCAGCGCCTGAAGGTGCTCAAAGAACGCGCCATCGCGCAGAGCGCCATATCTTCAAACCGCATTGAAGGCGTGGAGATCGCCCAGGCCCGTGTCGGCACAGTAGTGTTTGGCCACCCGACCTTGAAGGACCGTGACGAAGAGGAAGTCGCGGGCTACCGCGACGCGCTACAACTTATCCACTCAAACAGATCGAATCTGCCGATATCCGAAGAAACTATACTCCGACTTCACAAACTATCTCGCGGCACCAACTGGGACGCCGGCCGGTACAAGGACAAGCCGGTCGATATCATCGAAAAACTTCCGGCGGGCGGAGAACGTGTCCGTTTCCAAACCGTATCCCCGGAGCATACCCCCGACTGCTCTCGCCGATTGGTCTCCCTGTGGCACGATCAGAGTCGCGACCAAAACATATCACCGCTGATCGTAATGGCGGCATTCAACCTGGATTTCCTCTGTATCCATCCCTTCCGGGATGGAAACGGGAGGGTTTCCCGGCTCCTTTTGCTTCTAACCGCCTACCATCTCGGCATTGAGGTCGGTCGTTACGTCAGCCTGGAGAGGCTGATCGAAGAGAATAAAGAGAGTTATTATGAAACGCTTCAACTGAGTTCACGCGGCTGGCACACCGGGGATCACGATCCCTGGCCCTACGTCGGATACCTGCTCTTTATCATCAAGAAAGCCTATGATGAATTTTCCGAGCGGGTCGGTGAACTGGCCGCGCCCAAAGGCGAAAAGACAGCGGCGATACTGCAGGCAGTTGAGCGGTTCTCCGGTCCTTTCGCGATAAACGACCTCCGAAACGCCTGTCCAGGAGTTAGCGTCGATATGATTCGGAGCGTCTTAAAACGACTTAAAGCCGATGGCTCCGTAAAGTGCCTGGGTATGGGCAGAAACGCTCGCTGGCAGAAAAGTAGGTAATACCCAGTTATATGGGTAATAAAGTAGGTAGTAAGAAGTCAGGGGTCTCTTCCTTTTAGTGTGGGTTGATTTGGTCATTGCGGGCATAACGCATTTACTCACACACTCAAAGGAGCAGGTTGTCGATCAGGCGGACGGTGTCGATGAAGACGGCCCCGGCGGCAAGGTCGCCGGGGCGGAGATTCTCCCGGGGCTTTAAGGTCTCGGGGTCGGCGAACTCCAGGTAGTCGATCCGGGCGTCCGGTTCTCTCCCGATCATCCCCTCCATCTCCTGCCGGACGGCGGCGGCCCGGGTTTCCCCCTCGGAGACCATCTCCCGGGCCCGGAGCAGGGCCCGGCGGAGGCAGAGGGCCTGCCTCCGCTCCCCTACAGAGAGGTTCTTATTGCGGGAACTCATCGCCAGCCCGTCGGCCTCCCGGACGGTCGGGAGCCCGACGACCTCGACCGGGAGGTCGAGATCCCGGACCATCTTCTCGATCACCTTGAACTGCTGGTAATCCTTGCGGCCGAAGAAGGCGAGATCGGGGGAGACGATATTGAAGAGCTTGAGGACCACGGTGGCCACCCCCCGGAAGTGGCCCGGCCGGGCGGCCCCGCAGAGCCCCCGGCTGAGTTCGGTCTCCTCGACCCAGGTCGAGAAGCCTTCCGGGTAGATCTCTTCCTCCGGGGGAGCGAAGACGGCGTCGACCCGCTCTTCCCGGCAGAACTCCAGGTCCCGGTCCAGGTCGCGGGGGTAGGCCTCGAGATCCTCGGAGGGGCCGAACTGGGAGGGGTTGACGAAGATGGAGACGACCAGGACATCGCCGGCTTTCCGGGCGGCCCGGATCAGGCTCAGGTGACCCTGGTGGAGAAAACCCATCGTCGGGACAAAGGCGATCTTCCTTCCCGCGCTCTTCCACCCCCGGGAACACGACCGCATCTCCCCGATGGCAGTGACGACTTTCATCACCTAAAAAGAGTGCTCGTCCGCCGGGAAGGCGCCGTCTTCCACTTCCCGTTTATAGGCCTGGAAGGCGTCCAGCATCGTCTTTTCCAGGTCGGCGTAGGCCCGGGCGAACTTCGGTTTCACCTCGCCGTAGAGGCCGAGCAGGTCGTGGAGGACCAGGATCTGGCCGTCGCAGTCCGCCCCCGAACCGATCCCGATGGTGGGGATCTTCACAGACCCGGTGATCTCTCCCGCCGCCTTGGCCGCCACGCACTCCAACACCACCGCGAAGGCGCCCGCCTCTTCCAGGGCCCGGGCGTCCTCGAACAGGGAGGCGGCCGATCTTTCGTCCTTGCCCCGGACGCGATAGGCCCCCTCTTTCAGGATATCCTGGGGCAGCAGCCCGATATGGCCGAGAACCGGGATCCCCGCCCGGACCATCTTCTTCACCAGGGGCGCCGCTTCCTTCCCCCCTTCGAGCTTGACGGCGTGGGCGCCGGCCTCCTGGATGAAGCGGCCGGCGTTGCGGAGGGCCTCGAGGTCGCTGATATGATAGGAGAGAAAGGGCATATCGGCGACCACCAGGCAGCGGGAGTTACCCCGGACCACCGCCCGGGTGTGGTGGAGCATATCGGCCATTGTCACCGGGACGGTGTTCTCGTAACCGAGGACGACCATCCCCAGGGAGTCGCCGACCAGGATCAGGTCGATCCCCGCCCGGTTGAGGAGCCGGGAGGTGAAGTAGTCGTAGGCGGTCAGGGTGACGATCTTCTTCCCCTGGCGCTTCTTCTTCTTCAGGGTCGCTACGGTGACTTTTTGCTCTCTCATCTTAACCCTCCCTGGTAAACCACCCTCCCCCGCTCACCCAGGGCGGCCAGCAGATCCCCCACCGCCCGGTCGAGGACCGGGTGGCGCCAGTAGGGGGCGATCTCCCGGAGGGGGAGGAGGACGAACCTCCGGCCGGGTAGGCCCGGGTGGGGCACGGTCAGCTCCGGGGTCCGGATCACCCGCCGGCCGTAGGCGATAATGTCGAGGTCGATCTCCCGGGGTCCGTAACGCCGGCTCCGGGTCCTTCCCAGGTCCCGCTCGATCTCCTGGCAGCATTTCAAAAGCTGGATCGGCTCCAGGACGGTCTCGACCGCTGCCACGCAGTTGAGAAAATCGGCCTGGGCCCGATAGTAGAGCGGCTCGGTCTCGTAGAGCCCGGAGACGTCGATCACCCGGGTCCCCGGCAGTCCGTCGATCAGAAAAAGCGCCCGGCGGATCCGGTCGGCCCGGAATGAGCGGTTGGAGCCGAGGGCGATGAAGGCGGAGATCCGGGGACCGTTCATCGGCTTTTGTGCCGCCCCCTGCGGGGGCTCAAAGAATATTTTCCGCTACCCCTGGTCCACGGGCTCACGCCCGTGGCTAGTTTTGTATCGCCCCCTGCGGGGGCTCAACGAATATTTTCCGCTACCCCTGGTCCACGGGCTCACGCCCGTGGCTAAGAAGGTGTCGCCCGCTGCGCGGGCTACGTCGTACTCGTACTCGTACTCGTACCCGTACTCGATTCGAGCTAGATCCTGATTGCGATAACGTTTACCGCCGCGGGGATTATACCCGCCGCGACCTCTAAGCTTTCAACTTTGAACTTTCAGCTGACTTTCAGCCGGCCCAGGCGCTCCAGGGCCTGGCGGATCTCCTCTTCCGGACGGGTCAGGGCCATCCGGACGTAGCCCTCGCCCGAAGGGCCGAGCCCGACCCCGGGGGTGGCGACCACCCCGGCCTCTTCCAACAGCCTCTTGGCAAAGTCGGCCGAAGGGGAGCCGTCGGGGACCGGGCACCAGACATAGAAGGTCGCCCGGGGCCTGGTTACCTTCCAGCCCAGGTCGTTGAGACCGTCGACCAGGGTATCCCGGCGCCGCCGGTAAGTCTCGAGCAGCTCTTCGCGGAAATCCTGGGGACCGGTCAGGGCGGCGACCCCGGCTTTCTGGACCGCCTGGAAGATCCCGGAGTCGATATTCGACTTGACCTTGCTCAGGCCCTGGATCACCTCGGGGTTGCCGACGGCGAAACCGACCCGCCAGCCGGTCATATTGTAGGTCTTGGAGAGGGAGTGAAACTCGATCCCCACCTCCCGGGCGCCCTCGGCCTGGAGAAAGCTCGGCGGCCGGAATCCGTCAAAGGCCAGCTCGGTGTAGGCGGCGTCGTGGCAGAGGATGATCCCGTGCTTTTTCGAGAAGGCGGCCGCCTTCTCCAGGTAAGCGAGGTCGCAGACGGCCGCGGTCGGGTTGTTGGGGTAGTTGAGAAAGAGCAGGCGGGCCCGGGAGGCGGTCTCGGGGTCGATCGCCTCCAGGTCGGCCAGGAACCCGTTCTCCGCCTTCAGGGGCATCCGGACCGGTTCCCCGCCGGCGAAGATGGTGCCGGAGGCGTAAACCGGGTAACCGGGATCGGGGACCAGGACCCGGTCCCCCGGGTTGACGAAGGCCAGGGGGATATGGGCGATCCCTTCCTTGGTCCCGAGCAGGGGGAGGACCTCGGTGTCCGGGTCGAGTTCGACGCCGAAACGGTCCCGGTACCAGCCCGCGATCGCCTCTCTCAGTTCGGTCATCCCGAAGTCAAGGGCGTAGGTATGGTTGTCCGGATCCTGGGCCGCCCGGTAGAGGGCCTCGATGATATGGGCGGGGGTGGGCCGGTCGGGATCGCCGACCCCGAGGTCGATCAGGTTCTTCCCCTCCGCCCGGAGTCGGCGCTTGGCCCGGTCGATCTCGGCGAAGAGGTAGGGGGGCAGCCGGCGCAGCCGCTGGGACAATTCAAAACTCATACTTCTTCCTCCTCCTTGATCGGTTCCTCGTGAAATCGGCAGTAGTCGTCGGTGACCGGGATCTCCCGGAAATAAACCCCCAGCTTGTCGGGCTGGGCGTCGAACTGCCTGACCAGCTTTCCTTCCCTGGTCAACTTGAAGAGGACCGGCTCGCCCGCCCGGAGCCGCTCCCAGGCGATCTGGGGGGAATCGTACCGGGTAAGATAACCCTGCTCCATAAATATATCGACTTTTTGCTTTACCGTGTGAAACATCGATTCCAACTCCTTCCCACCCCGAGTACGGGGTGCTTTACTGTTTACCGATTGCTTTGTTCTTTCAGATCCCGAGCACGTCCCGCATCGAGTAGAAGCCGGGGCCGGCGGCGGCGGCGAACCGGGCGGCCCGGAGGGCCCCCCGGGCGAAGGTGTCCCGGCTGTGGGCCCGGTGGACCAGTTCCAGCCGCTCCCCGGGGGCGGAGAAGAGCACGGTGTGTTCGCCGACGATATCCCCGGCCCGGACGGCGTGGACCCCGATCTCCTCCCGGGTCCGCTCCCCGACCATCCCCTCGCGGCCGTAAACCGCCGCCTCGGAGAGGTCGCGGTGGAGGGCGGCGGCGGCGATCTCGGCGATCTTCTTCGCCGTCCCGCTGGGGGCGTCCTTCTTCAGCCGGTGGTGGGCCTCGACGATCTCGACGTCGTATCCGTCCCCGAGGGCCTCGGCCGTCTCGGCCACCAGCCGGAAGAGCAGGTTCACCCCCGCCGACATATTCGGAGAGAAGACGCAGGCGATCCCCGCCGCCGCCGACCGGAGCCGCTTCTCTCCTTCCGGCCCGAGCCCGGTGGTGCCGACCACCAGGGACTTGCCGGCGGCGGCGCAGGCGGCGGCGTTTTCAACGGCCGCTTCCGGGGCGGAGAAGTCGATCGCCACGTCGCCCTTCCCGATCACCCGGTCCAGGGAGTCGGTCAGCGGACAATCGATGGCTCCGACGCCGCTCAGTTCGCCGGCGTCCCGGCCGAGGTCGGGGTGGCCGGGCGCTTCCACCGCCCCGGCGATCCGCAGACCGGTTTCCGAGCGGGCGCAGGCGATTATCCTCCCCCCCATACGTCCCGCGGCCCCGCATACGATTACATTGATCATATCAATCTCCTCCGGTACGGGGGTTAGAGCAGCCGGTAGCGTTCGAGCAGTTCCTCGAGTTCCACCCGGTGACCGGGGGAGAGGCCGCAGAGCGGGAGCCGAAACTCCTCCCTGACCTTCCCCATCATCGCCAGGGAGGACTTGACCGGGATCGGGTTGGTCTCGAGAAACATCATCTCGAAGAGCGAATAGAGTTGGAAGTGGATTTCCCGCGCCTGATCCCATTTCCCCTCGAGGGCGGCGTGGACCAGCTGGTTGACTTCTTTGGGGACGATGTTGGCGGCGACCGAGATCACCCCCTTGCCCCCGACCGACATCATCGGCAGGGTCAGCATATCGTCCCCGGAGAGGACGGTGATGTCGCAGAGATTGAGGATCCGGTTGACCTGGTCGACCGAGCCGCAGGCCTCCTTGACGGCGACGATATTCTCGATCGCCGCCAGCTCGGCGATCGTCTCCGGTTCGAGCTTGACCCCGGTCCGCCCGGGAACGTTGTAGAGGACCAGGGGAAACCCGGTCTCCTCGGCGATCTTCCGGAAATGTTCGATCATCCCCCGCTGGGTCGGCTTGTTGTAGTAGGGGGTGATGACCAGGGCCCCGTCGGCGCCCACCTTCTGGGCGTGGGTGGTCAGCTGGAGGGCCTCGGCGGTGCTGTTGGAGCCCGCCCCGGCGATCACCCAGGCCCGTCCGGCGACCTTCTCGACCACGTACTGCACCACCCGGTCGTGTTCCTGGTGGGAGAGGGTCGGAGACTCACCGGTTGTCCCGCAGGGGACGATGGCGTCGGTGCCGTTCTTGATCTGGAACTCGATCAGCTTGCCTAATGTATCGAAATCGACTTCCCCGTCCTTGAACGGGGTAACTATCGCTACCATTGATCCCTGGAACATATCTACCTCCTTGTAATCCGCCGGTTGGGCGGACTGATTTGAATTATCCCCCGCCTCGATCCCTTATTAACCACGAATTTTATTTAAGCTCCCCCCACCTCGGCCTCTTTTTAAACCACGAATCTTCGCGAATTTTCGCGAATCTTCCCCCGCCTCGGCCCCTGATTACTGATGACTGATTACCGATTACCGATTACTGATCACTGATTACCGATTACTGATCACTGATTACCGATTACCTACTGCCGTTCCCTCGATCTCGATCCTGCCGACGAAGACCTCTACGGCGGGGCCGGTCATAAATATGTGGTTGTTCTCCCGCCACTCGATCTCCAGGTCTCCTCCCGGCAGGTGGACCAGGGCTTCCCGGCCGGTCCGGCCGGTCCGGGCGGAGGCGGCCAGGGCGGCGCAGGCCCCGGTCCCGCAGGCCAGGGTGATCCCGGACCCCCGCTCCCAGACGGCGAAGTCCAACTCCCGCCGGTTACGGACCCGGATGAACTCGACGTTGGTCTTCTCCGGAAAGAGCGGGTCGGTTTCGATCAGCGGGCCCAACTCCCCGACCGGGGGTTCTTCCCCGGGGGGATAGAAGATCACGCAGTGGGGGTTGCCCATCGAGACGCAGGTGATCTCGACCTCCCGCCCGCCGAAGACGGCCGGGTGATCGATCACCTCTCCGGGGAGGTTGACGGGGATCCGGGGTCCGGAAAACTCCGGCTCGCCCATATCGACCACCACCCGGTCCCCCTCGATCCGGGGGCGGATAACCCCGGCCCCGGTCTCCACGGCCATCTCCGGCCCGGCGGCCAGGCCGCGGTCGCGGGCGTAGAGGGCGAAGCAGCGGATGCCGTTGCCGCACATCTCGGCTTCGGAGCCGTCGGAGTTGAAGATCCGCATCTTCAGGTCGGCCCGGGAGGAGGGGGAGGCGGTGATCACCCCGTCCCCGCCGACCCCGAAGTGCCGGTCGCAGAGGAAACGGACCTCTTCCGGGGAGAGTTCCAGCCGCCCCGACATATTGTCGAGGAGGAGGAAGTCGTTCCCCAGTCCCTGCATTTTCGTGAATTCCAGGTTCATTCTATGTCAAAAACAGTGCCGGATCAAGGTTATTCCGCTTCCCGGCCGCTGACAGGCAAGCCGCCTCCGGCTACAGCGCCTCCCCCTTCACCAGGTCGCGGTAGGACTCCCGTCTCTTCACCACCCGGAAGCTCTCCCCGTCGACCAGGACCTCGGGCGGACGGGGGCGGGAGTTGTAGTTGGAACTCATCACCGAGCCGTAACCCCCGGCGGAGAGGACGGCCAGGCGGTCGCCGGGTTCCGGCCGGGGAAACCGCCGGCCGGTGCCGAGGATATCCCCGGTCTCGCAGACCGGGCCGACCACGTCGAACCGGACCGTTTTGCCCCCGCCGGGTCGGACCGGGACGATCTGGTGCCAGGCGCCGTAGAGGGCGGGGCGGATCAGGTCGTTCATCGCCCCGTCGGCGACGATGAAGTTCTTCTTCGCCTTCTGCTTGACCTGGAGGACCGAGACCAGCAGCGCCCCGGCGTTGCCGGTGATGAAGCGGCCCGGCTCGAGGATCACGGTCAGCCGCAACCCCTTGAGGAGCGGCCGGAGGGCGGCGGCGTAAGCGGCGGCCGGGGGAGGCTCTTCCCCCCGGTAGCTGATCCCCATCCCGCCCCCGATATCGAGGTAGCGCAGGGAAATCCCCTCGGCCTTCAGCTTCTTCAGCAGGGCCACCAGCCTCTTCACCCCCTCCCGGAAAGGGGCGGTGTCGAGGATCTGGGAGCCGATATGCATATGGATCCCGACCGGGTCGATCCCGGGCAGCCGGCGGCAGAGGCGGTAGAATTCCAGGGCCGCCTCCCGGTCGAGGCCGAACTTATTCTCGGCCTTGCCGGTGGTGATGTAGCGGTGGGTCCGGGGGTCAACGTCGGGGGTGACCCTCAGCGCGACCGGGGCGGTCTTGCCCAGGCGGTCCGCCGTCCGGCTGATCAGCTCCAGCTCCGGGGTCGATTCCACGGTGAAGAAGAGGATCCCGGCCTGGAGCCCCTCGACGATCTCCTTCTCCGTCTTCCCCACCCCGGCGAAGACAATCTTCTCCGCCGGGGCCCCGGCCCGCAGCGCCCGGTAGAGTTCGCCGCCGGAGACGACATCGACCCCCGAGCCCTCCCCGACCAGGGTCCGGACCACCGCCCCGGTGGAGTTGGACTTCATCGAGTAACAGACCAGGTGGGAGCGGCCCCGCCAGGCCGCGGTTATCTCCCGGTACTTCTCGACCAGGTGGCGGCGGCTGTAGACGTAAACCGGGGTCCCGGTCCGGCGGGCTATCCGTTCCAGCGGGACATCTTCACAGTAAAGTTCCCCGTCCCGGTAATTCCAGGAGGGTGAGTTGATCAATAAATCCATAATAAATAACCTAAATTTTTATGTAGGGGCGAGGCACGCCTCGCCCTCAAAGTTCAAGTTTCTTCCTCCACTTCGCCAGGTTCCTTTTGACCATACCCGGGTTGGTGGAACCGATCGTCTTCTTGGCCCGGACCGAGGCGGCCGGATCGAGCAGTTCCAGGGCCTCGGGCCCGAAGTCGGGGGAAAACTTCCGCAGATCTTCCAGGGTGATCCCGGCGGGTTCCTTCTCCTCCTCGATAACCCAGACGGCCAGTTCCCCGACCGCCCGGTGGGCCTGGCGGAAGGCGACGCCCCGCCCGACCAGGTGTTCGGCCAGGTCGGGGGCGGCCAGGAAACCCCGCCGGAGGGCCCGTTCGACGGCCGGGGGGTTGAACTTCAGGGTGGCAACCACCCCGGCCATCACCGCCAGCGAGCTTTTCACGGTATCGATCGAGTCGAAGAGCGGCTCCTTGTCCTCCTGGAGGTCGCGGTTGTAGGCCAGGGGGAGGCCGTGGAGGGCGGTCAGGACCGCCTGGAGGTTGCCGCCGAGCCGGCCGGTCTTCCCCCGGACCAGCTCGGCCGGGTCGGGGTTCTTCTTCTGGGGGAGGAAGCTGGAACCGGTGCAGAAACTCTCGTCGAGTTCGATGAAACCGAACTCGGCGGTCGACCAGAGGACCAGCTCGGAGGCCAGCCGGGAGAGGTGGGTCCCGCAGATGGCCAGCGCGGCCAAGACTTCGAGGACGAAGTCCCGGTCGGAGACGGTATCGACGCTGTTGGGGGCCAC
Organism: PVC group bacterium; assembly: GCA_003561965.1. Lineage (GTDB taxonomy): Bacteria > Auribacterota > Erginobacteria > Erginobacterales > Erginobacteraceae > Erginobacter. The sequence continues at coordinate 3,268 of PWXJ01000194.1, read as the reverse complement.
TCCCTTGAAGCCGAGCAGTTCGGCCATCAGTTTCTGGTCGAGCTTCAACCCCGAGCCGGCCAGGGCGGCCGAACCGGCGGGGAGGAGGTCCATCCGCCGGGCGGCGTCGGCCAGGCGCCCCCGGTCCCGCTGGAGCATCTCGACAAAGGCCAGGAGGTGATGTCCGGCCAGGACCGGCTGGGCCGGCTGGAGGTGGGTGTAGCCGGGGATGACCAGGTCGGGGTATTCGCTCCCCTTGCCGACCAGGGCCGACTGGAGGGCGCGGATCCCGGAGGAGATCTCCTCCAGCTCCTCCCTCAGGTAGAGCCGGGTGTCGAGGACGACCAGGTCGTTGCGGGACCGGCCGGCGTGGAGTTTGCCCGCCAGTTCGGGCTCTTTCTCGGCGAGCCGCCCGAGGACCAGGCTGTGGATATCCTCGTAGCCTCCCTCCAGGCCGACCCGGCCTTCGGTGATCTCGGCCTCGACCGCCTTCAGGGCGGCGATGATCCGGTCCCGCTCCCGGGCGGTCAGGTAGCCCCCCTCCCGGAGGACCCGGGCGTGGGCGATCCCGGCGCGGATATCGGCCCGGTAGAGGCGGCGGTCAAACGGCAGCGAGGTCCCGAAACTCTCGAGCAGTCCGTCGGTCGGTTTTTTGAATCTTCCTCCCCAGAGTTTCTTTGTCATCTTGGCCCTCCAGTTATTCGTTTCCTCGCGCCCCGGTATCCTGACCCCTCAGCCGGGCCCGGATCTTCAGGCGGAGGGCGTTGAGGCGGATGAAGCCGGTGGCGTCGCTCTGCCGGTAGACATCTTCCTCCTCGAAGGTCACCATCTGCGGGTCGTAGAGCGAGCGGGGGGACTTGCGCCCGGTGATCCGGCAGTTGCCCTTGTAGAGTTCCAGCCGGACGGTCCCGGTGACCTCCCGCTGGGTCTCGCCGACGGTCTTCCGCAGCAGCTCCATCTCGGGCGCGAACCAGAAGCCGTTATAGACCAGCTCGGAGTACCTGGTGATCAGGGAGTCCTTGAAGTGGAAGACCTCCCGGTCGAGTGTGATCGACTCCAGGGCCCGGTGGGCGATATGGAGGATCGTCCCCCCCGGGGTCTCGTAGACGCCCCGGCTCTTCATCCCCACGTAGCGGTTCTCGACGGCGTCGACCCGGCCGATCCCGTTCTCCCCGCCAAGCCGGTTGAGCCGGTCGAGGAGGGCGGCCGGGGAGAGTTTCTCCCCGTCGACCGCCACCGGGATCCCGCCGGCGAAGTCGATCTCGATCGTGGTGGTCCGGTCGGGGGCGTCCTGGGGGGAGGCCGAGAGGACGAACATATCGTCGGGGGGGCGGTTCCAGGGGTCCTCGAGGATCCCGCCCTCGAAGCTGATGTGGAGGAGGTTGCGGTCGCTGGAGTAGGGTTTCTCCTTGGTGACCGGGATCTCGATCCCGTGCTTTTCGGCGTAGGCGATCAGGTCGCTGCGGGACTTCAAGTTCCACTCCCGCCAGGGGGCGATGATCTTGATCGAGGGTTCAAGGGCCAGGCAGGAGACCTCGAACCGGACCTGGTCGTTGCCCTTGCCGGTCGCCCCGTGGGAGACGTACTCCGCCCCTTCCTTCCGGGCGATCTCGATCATCTTCTGGGCGATCAGGGGCCGGGCCAGGGAGGTCCCCAGCAGGTAGGTCCCCTCGTAGACCGCGTTGGCCTGGAGGGCGGGAAAGACGAAGTCGCGGACGAACTCCTCCCGGACGTCCTCGACGTAAACCCTGGCCGCCCCGGTCCGCTTCGCCTTCTCGGCCGCCTCCTGGACTTCCTCGGCCTGGCCGAGATCGACGATCAGGGCCACCACTTCCAGCCCCTTCTCCTCCTGGAGCCATTTCAGGATGATCGAGGTGTCGAGACCCCCGGAATACGCCAGTACTACCTTGCTCATACTCTTTCTCCTCTGTTTCTCAATTATATTTCTTCCTCGCCCAATGCCCGGCGGAGGATCTCCACCGCCCGGTCGATCTCCTCCCGGGTGATGTTGCAGGCGGGCATCACCCGCAGGACGTTGGAGGCGGTGCAGTTGACGATCATCCCCAGCTCCAGGCAGCGGTCGACGACCGGCTTGCCTTCCCGGTCGAGTTCCAGCCCCAGCATCAGTCCCCTCCCCCGGATCTCCCGGATCGGGGGAAAGTCGGCGGCCAGCTCCTCCAGCCGCTGCCGAAGATATCCGCCCATCTCCCGGACGTTTTCGATGATCCCCTCCTCCTCCATCGCCTCGAAGACCGCCAGGGCGGCGGCGCAGACCACCGGGCTGCCGCCGAAGGTCGAGGCGTGGGTCCCGGGGGGGAGATAGCCGGCGAATTTTTCCCGGACCACCAGGGCCCCGATCGGCATCCCGCCGCCCAGGGCCTTGGCCAGGGTCATCAGGTCGGGGACGACCCCGTAACCCTGAAAGGCGAAGTAGTCTCCGGTCCGGCCCATCCCGGTCTGGACCTCGTCGACGATCATCAGCAGGTTGTTCCCGTCGCAGATCTCCCGGACCGCCGCCGCGTAGCCGTCCCCGGCCGGGTGGACGCCGCCCTCGCCCTGGATCAGCTCCAGCATCACCGCGACGGTCTTCTCCGAGACGGCGGCTTTCAGGGCGTCGATGTCGTTGAAGGGGAGGTAGCGGAAGCCGGGCGGCAGGGGTCCGAATCCGGAATGGTACTTCTCCTGGCCGGTGGCGGTGACCGTGGTCAGGGTCCGGCCGTGGAAGGAGGCCTTCATCGTCAGGATCTCGTACCGGCCTTCCGGCTCCCCGAAGCGGCGGGCCAGCTTGATCGCCCCCTCGTTGGCCTCGGCGCCGGAGTTGCCGAAGAAGACCCGGCCGGGGAAGGATTTTTCGATAATGATCCGGGCCAGGCGGCCGGCCAGCTCGTTGTAGAAGTTGTTGGGCATATGGAGGAGTTTCCCGGCCTGCTCCCGGACCGCCGCCGTCACCCGGGGGTGGCAGTGCCCGAGTCCGGAGACCCCCCAACCGGGGAAGAAGTCGAGATACTTCCTCCCCTCGGCGTCCCAGATCCAGGACCCCTCCCCCCGGACCGCCGCCACCGGGTTGCGGGTGTAGGTCTGGAGGACAAACTGATCGTGTTCCCGGATTATCCGTTCGGTCTCGTTCATATCCTTGCTTTCCTCGATAGACACAGTCCCTTGCCGCTATGTATCGCCCCCTGCGGGGGCTCGGAAATATTTTTTCGCAACTTTAATCCCACGGGCTTACGCCCGTGGCTACTTTTGTGCCGCCCCCTGCGGGGGCTCGGAAATATTTTTTCGCAACTTT
>PWXJ01000040.1 GCA_003561965.1 PVC group bacterium | reverse complement strand
TGCCGGCGGCGGCCTGTTCCTCCCGGGACGAGGCCCGGGCCATCCGCCGCATCACCCGGTCGGGGACGACGACGCCCGGAACTTCGTTGCGCATAAACTCGGCGTTGCGGTAACTGGCCAGAGGCCAGACCCCGGCCAGCACCGGGATCTTGAGGTCGGGGATCTCCTCCAGGAAACGGGCCAGGACATCCGGGTCGAATACCGGCTGGGTAATGATGAACTCGGCTCCGGCTTCCACCTTGCGGCGGAGCCGCTCCAGCTCCCGTTTCGGTTCCACCGCCCCGGGGTCCGCCCCCACCCCGATGAAGGCCGCCGTGGGGGGATCGAGCGGCTTGGCCCCGATGTCCAGCCCCCGGTTCATCCGGTCCTGGATTTTGACCATACCGATCGAGTCGGCGTCGAAGACGGCCGAGGCAAATGGATAGTCGCCGACCTTGGGGGGGTCGCCGGTGATGAAGAGCAGGTTGGCCAGCCCGAGGGCGGCGCAGCCCAGGAGGTCGGCCTGGATCCCGATCAGGTTGCGGTCGCGGCTGCAGACGTGGAGGATGGTCTCGATCCCGGCCCGGAGCTGGATCTGGTGGGCGGTCACCATCGGCGAGATCCGGGAGGAGGCGCGGGGGCCGTCGGGGATGTTGATCGCGTCCACCCCCTTTTCTCCGCAGAGGACGGACTTCTCCACCACCTTGTCCAGCCGCCAGCCGCGGGGCGGGACCAGCTCCACCGAGGTCACCCACTCGCCCCGGGCCAGGCGGGCGGCCAGCCGGGAACGCTGTTCGGGGGGGACCGGATCGCGGAGCCGGGCTTCCGGGAGGGGTTCGGTGATGGTGACGGCCCGGTCGGCGGCCCGGAGCGGCCGGATGGCCTGGACCATCGCCCGGATGTGCTCCGGGCCGGTGCCGCAGCAGCCGCCCACCCCCCGGACCCCCATCTGGACGTAGCGGCCCGCGTAGGTGGCGAAATACTCCGGGCTGGTCATAAAGATCATCCGGCCGTCGACGTTCTTGGGGACGCCGGCGTTGGGACGGACGATCAGGGGCAGGTCGACGCGGGGCAGGACGTGCTCCAGGGCGCTGAGGGCGTTCTCCGGCCCCCCGCCGCAGTTGAGTCCGAGGGCCTCGGGCCGCCGGCCGGCCTTTTCCAGGACCCGCCGGATCAGGTTGAACCTCTCGCCGCGGGAAGTCTCGGCGTGGCGGTCGAGGGAGAGACTGAGGACATAAGGCAGGCGGGCGGTCCGGGCGGCCACCCGGACCGCGCGGCGGATGTCGTCGAGAGTGGCCAGGGTCTCCAGGAGGAGGAAATCCGGTCCGGCTTCCTGGAGAGCCTCGATCTGCTCGGCCAGGATCCCGTCCGGGTCGAAATCTCCCGGCCGGGTGCCCGGGGGGGGCGCGCCGACCGGGCCGACGGAACCGGCCAGGAGGATATCCTCTCCCCCGGCCTCCCGGGCCACTTTCACCGCGGCGGCGTTGATCGCCGCCACCTCCTCCCCCAGACCGAAGCGGGCGAGCTTGTTGCGGTTGGCCGCGAAGGAGTTGACCGTCAGGACCTCCGCCCCGGCCTCGAGGTAGGAACGATGGATGTCGGCGACGATCTCCGGCCGGTTCAGGCAGAGGCTCTCGAAGGAGACGTTGACGAAGACGTGGCGGCGGTAGATCTCGGTGCCGACCGCCCCGTCAAAGAGGAGGATGCCGGATTGGAGTTTTTCCTCGAGTCGGTTTTTCATCCTGTCCGCCCTTCCGGCTGATCCGGGCTGTTCGGGGCAAGTCGGGACGACCGGGACCTGGCTTTCATCCAGACGGTGTAAATGACAAAGGAGATGGCGAAGCTGGTGAACCAGGCGTAGGTGTAGAAGGTCCGGAAGAAACCGGGGGCCAGCTCCGGCGAAATGATCTCGGTCTGGACCAGGAAGCCGGGGATGTTGGGGAGGACACCGAGGACGAAGGCGACGATCCCGGCCCAGTTGAAGCCGGCGGTGAAGACGTAGGGTCCGTCGGTCCGGTAGAGCCCCTCCAGGTCGAGCTTCCGCTTCCGGACCAGGTAGTAGTCGGCGATCATCACCCCGGCCACCCCGCCCATCAGGGCCGAGTAGCCGATCAGCCAGGTGAAGATATAGGCCCCGACGTTGGCCAGGAGCTTCCAGGGCATCATCACGATCCCGATCAACCCGGTGATCAGCCCGCCCATCCTGAAGGAGATCTTGGTGGGGGCGAGGTTGGAGAAGCCGTTGGCCGGGGCGACCACGTTGGCGGCGATGTTGGTGGTCAGGGTGGCCAGGGCCAGGATCCCCATCGAGAGGATGATCATCCAGGGGATCCGGAAGTGGGCCAGGAGATCGACCGGGTCCCAGGGGGCGACCTCGGGGGCGAGGATCCGGGGGAAGGCGATCAGGGAGGCGCAGGTGGCCACCACCCCGACAAAGGAGTAGAGGGTCATCGTGGCCGGCAGCCCGATCGCCTGGCCGAGGATCTGGGCCTTCTGGGTGTGGGCGTAACGGGTGAAGTCGGGGATGTTCAGGGAGAGGGTGGCCCAGTAGCCGACCATCGCGGTCAAAAGCGGGAAGAAGATGGTGAAGGCCCAGGGGCCCGGGGGAGGGGCGACCCTCCGCCGGGCGGTGTCGGTCAGGACCACCACCGCCTCCTCGTCGGCGGCCACCCCGATCTCCACCATCACCTCCATCCGGTCGGCCTCGGTCCAGGGGACCTCGAACTCGGGGCGGAAGGGTTCCCACTCGGCGTCCGCCAGGGTGTCCGGGGCCACCGCCACCCGCATCCGGTCGGGCCGGTATAGACCGTCCTCGTCCCGGAGGGGGTCGAGCCGGCCGAGCACCGTCTCCTCCCTCGTCTCCAGGCTCAGGGTGGGCCGGACGAAACTCTCCGACTGCTCTAGGACGTTACCCAGCCCGCCCCCGACCCGGACCGCCCAGACCAGCAGCGCCAGCCCGACCAGGATCAGGGCCGGGGCGGCCAGGGACTCGAACCACTTGATCGACTCGGTGCCCTTCCAGACGATGATCATATGGAGAAACCAGAAGATCAGGAAACAGATCAGCTCCCCGCCGTTGATCCCGACGAAACTCTCCCGGAGTCCCGGGGCCAGCCGGGCGATCGCCGGGAAGGGGATTCGGGCCAGCTCGTAGATCGCCTTGCCCCCGATCCAGGCCTGGATCCCGAACCAGCCGCAGGCGACCAGGGCCCGCAGGACCGAGGGGATCTGGGCCCCCCGGGTCCCGAAGGAGGAGCGGATCAGGACCGGGAAGGGGATGCCGTACTTCGTCCCCGGGTAGGCGTTGAGACAGAGGGGGATGAGGACGATGGCGTTGCCCAGCATTATCGTCCAGATCGCCTGGGTCCAGTTCATCCCGGCGGCGATCAGGCCGGCGGCCAGCATATAGGTGGGGATGCAGACGGCGATCCCCACCCAGAGCGAGGCCATATTCCAGGTGTTCCAGGTCCGCTCCCGGACCGGGACCGGGAGGATGTCGTCGTTGGCCAGGGGCGAGGCGGAGACATCGACTGTCAGTTCGTGGAGGCCGTCGATCACCCTCTCGGTTGGGGGAGGCGGGGAGGATTGCTCGTGGTTCATCTGCGTGGTCTCCTGTTCGCGAACGTTTGAAAACCGGCCGGACGGGGCGACGGTAGGGGAGGATAATGACATACCGGGCGCGGGGAAGTCAACCGGTTCGGCCGCGGGGATTTTCGGTTTGACAGGGCGGCGAGCTATCGGTTATGGTAAAATTTCTTCATACTCCCAAATTCACTAACCTCACCAAGGAGGTGACCGATGGCGGATATTGCCAAGGCGAATGAACAGGCGCTGAAGCAGCTGCTGGAGGCCCGGCCGTTCTGGGTCGATATCCAGCCGGCGATCGACTGCGTCCCCGGGATGAAGAAGAATATGATCCTCCACTCCGGCCCCCCCTGCACCTGGGACCGGATGAGCGGCCCGGTCCGGGGCGGCGTGATGGGGGCCCTGGTTTACGAGGGCCTGGCCAAGAACGCCGAGGAGGCGGCCGAGCTGGCCGCTTCGGGCGATATCGAGTTCGACCCCTGCCACCATCATAACACGGTGGGCCCGATGGCCGGGATCGTCTGCCCCTCGATGCCGATGATCGTGACCGAGAACGAGGTCACCGGACAGAAGGCCTTCAACAGCCTCAACGAGGGGATCGGCAAGGTCCTGCGGATGGGGGCTTACGATGACGAAGTCATCGAAAGACTGAAGTGGATGGAGAAGGTGCTGGGACCGGTTTACCAGAAAGCGATCCGCAAGGCCGGCCGGATGGACCTGAAGAACATTATGGCCCAGGCGATCCAGATGGGCGATGAACTCCATAACCGGAGCCGGGCGGCCTCTTACATTCTCTTCACCAAAACCGCCCCCTACATCCTGGAGACGCTGGACCAGCAGAAGCTCTCGGAGACCATCGAGGCCCTGAAGTTTATGGAGGCCAACATCCACACCTTCCTC
>PWXJ01000162.1 GCA_003561965.1 PVC group bacterium | reverse complement strand
GTACGAGTACGAGTACGAATATGGATCAGGGGTTGGAAGTGGATTTATATCCGCAGCAGTTCCTCTTCCTTCTCCTTGAGGAGATTGTCGATCTCCTCGATGTACCCATCGGTCTTCTCCTGGACTTCCTTCAACCCCCGGAACTTGTCGTCCTCGGGGAGCGAGCCGGCCTTGAAGATGGTCTCCAGTTCGTTGTTGGCCTCCCGGCGGATGTTCCGGATCGAGACCCGGCCTTCCTCGCTGATGGTCTTGATCACCCGGACCATATCCTGCCGCCGTTCCTCGCTCATCTCCGGGATCGGGATCCGGATGATCTTGCCGTCGTTCATCGGGTTGAGCCCGATGTTGGCCGACTGGATTGCCTTGGCCACCGCCTCCAGCGCCCCGGGGTCCCAGGGCTGGACGACCAGGAGCCGGGCCTCCGGGGTGGAGATCCCGGCCAGGTCCCGCAGCCGGGTCCTGGAGCCGTAGTAATCGACCAGGAGGTTCTCGACCAGGGCCGGGGAGGCCTTCCCGGTCCGGATCGAGGAGAACTCGCTCTTGACCACCTCGACCGATTTCATCATCTTCAGTTCCGCCTCTTCGAGGATGCTCTCCAGTTTCATAGTGCTTCCCTCCTCTGGGGTTCAGTTGAGGATGGTCCCGACCGGCTCTCCCCCGACCGCCCGCCGGACGGCGTCTTTCTCCCGGAAATCGAAGACGATCACCGCGATCCGGTTCTCCCGGGCCAGGGCGATCGCCGGGCCGTCCATAATCCTTAAATCCTCGGCCAGGGCCCGGGCATATGAGACCCGGTCGAGCCGCCGGGCGGAGGGGTCGGTCTTCGGGTCGGCGCTGTAGATCCCGTCGACGGTGGTCGCCTTCAGGACCGCCCCGGCCCCGAGATCGCAGGCCCGGAGCACCGCCGCGGTGTCGGTCGAGACATAAGGGTTTCCGGTCCCCCCGGAGAGGACCGCCACCTCGCCCCGGTCCAGGGCGGCCCGGGCGGAGCGGGGGGAATAAGGTTCGGCCAGGACTCCGGCCGGAACCGAGGAGAAGAGCCGGGCCGGGATCCCGGACCGTTCGAGGCCGTCCCGGATGGCCAGGCTGTTGATCACCGTGGCCAGCATCCCCATCCCGTCAGCGGTGGTCCGCTCGAGCAGCCCGGAGCCGGCCAGCCGTCCCCGGATGATGTTACCCCCGCCGCAGACGATCCCCAGTCCGGCGCCGCTCTGTCGCCCTTCCCGGATCCGGTCGATCAGTTGGTCGAGGGCCCGGGGGTCGAACGGCTGGCCCTCCTCCCCGGCCAGGCTCTCCCCGCTGATCTTCAGGATCACCCGGTCGCAGCCCGTCCGGCGGTCGGTCATCGTCTTCTCCCGGTGATGCTTATTTCACCGCTGATATTCTAACGAGTACAAGAACGTGTACGAGTGAATGAATTACGCTTCCCCCAGGCGGAAGAGAACGAAATCCCTGATCTCGACCGGCTTTCCGGAAGGGGACTGCTGCTGTTCGAGGTAGCGGGCGACGCTGATCTTGTCGTCGCGGAGAAAGGGGGAATTGACCAGGGTCAGTTCGGTCAGCCGCTTGCGCCACTTGCCGGTGATGATCTTCTCCTGGATGGCTTCCGGCTTGTCCTGGATCTGCTGGCGGAAGATCTCCCACTCCCGCTCCTTCTCTTCCGGGGGGACATCGTCCTCGGAGAGGAACGGGGGATTGGTGGCCGCCACCTGCATCGCCAGTTCCGCCGCCGCCTCGGGGAGGTCCTCGGAGAGTTCGACCAGGGCGGCCGCCCTCCCGTTGTGGTGAAGGTAAGCGCCGATCCGGCCGTCCTTCTCCCAGCGCACGGCCCGGCCCAGGGTGATCTTCTCACCGATCGTCGCCGCCATTTCGGAGATCCGGGATTGGGGTTCTTTCCCCTGGAGGGCTTCTTCGCCCCCGGCCAGGAGGAGGTCGGTCAGGTCGTCGGCCAGGCGGGCGAAGTCATCGGTCCGGGCGACGAAGTCGGTCTCGCAGTTCAGCTCGAGCAGGGCGGCCCGGCGGCCGCCCTCGCCCTGCCGGAGCCGGATCAGCCCTTCCCGGGCTTCCCGGCTTTCCCGTTTGGCGGCCCTGGCCGCCCCCTCGGCCCGGAGGATGTCAATCGCCTTTTCCAGGTCGCCCCCGGTCTGCTGGAGGGCTTTCTTGCAGGCCAGGATCCCGGCCCCGGTCCGATCTCTCAATTCCTTTACCTGTCGTGAACTGATATTCATTTACGCTTTCGACTCCTCGCTTCCGGCACTGATTTCAGTTTTTTCCGCGGCGGCTTCGGAGATTTTTCGCTTCCGGGCGGCGGGTTTTTTCTCCGCTTCCCCCTCCACCTCTTTGTCTTCCTTCTCTTTAGCCTTTTTCTCTGTATCTTTCTTTTCTTTATCCTTTCTCTCTGTATCCTTCTTCTCTTTATCTTTCTTTTCTTTATCCTTCTTCTCCCCGATCCTCCGCTTGCGGAGTTCGATCCCCTCCATAATCGCTTCCTCGATCTTGGCCACCATCAGCCTGGTGGCCCGGATTCCGTCGTCGTTGCCGGGGATGGGAAAGTCGACCAGGGTCGGGTCGCAGTTGGTGTCAACCACGGCCACGATCGGGATTTTCAGCTTCCGGGCCTCCCGGACCGCGTTCAGTTCCCGGCCGATATCGAAGACCACCATCACCCCCGGCAGCTCCTCCATCGCCCGGATGCCGTCGAGGTTCCGGTGAAGCTTGTGTTCTTCCCGCCTCAGCGAGGCCACTTCTTTCTTCGACCGGCCGGTCAGGGCGTCGCCCTCCCGGAGGGCTTCCAGTTCGATCAGGCGGTTGATCGAGAGCCGGATGGTCCGGAAGTTGGTCAGCGCTCCCCCCAGCCAGCGGTCGGTCACGTAGTGCATCCGGAGCCGCTCGGCGCTCTCTTTCAGGATCTCCCGGGCCTGTTTCTTGGTTCCGACGAAGAGGACATCCTCTCCCTCGGCCACCTTCTCCCGGATATAGTCGAGGGCGGCCAGGAGCTGCCTTCTGGTCCGGCGGACATCTATGATATGAATCTTGCTGCGGGCCTCGAAGATAAAATCCTCCATCTTCGGGTTCCAGCGTCTGGTCTGATGGCCGAAATGAACTCCGGCATCGAGCAGTTCCTTGATGGTCACTGAACTCACCTTTCCTCCTTTGCTCAACCGGATCGGTCGCCGGCTGATATGTTGTCTCCCCGCTCGGCGGCGGGGACGTTGATACTACCGGGGTTACGATGACGACCGGGGAGTTGGCGCCGGGGAAACTTTCCCCGCTCCCGGCCGGTATTTCGAGTGGGGCGTAGTATAGCAGAGTACCGGAGCCGGGCAAGGGGATTTTCCCGGTCAGCGCCGGTGTCCGGCCAGGGTTTCGGCCCGGCGGTCGGCCCGCCGCAGGCGCCGGCGCAGTTCTTCCCGCAGGTTGTCCCGGGTTCTCTCTTCAAGGTTTTTCCCCACCGCCAGGGGCTGTCCGAAGACCATCCGGATCCGCGATCCGGGCAGGGGGAGCCGGAAGTGGTCCCAGCTTCCCCGGAAGACCAGGCGGAGCGAGGCCGAGCAGGAGACGGGGACGATCGGGAGGCCGGAGATCGCCGCCAGGGTCAGGATCCCGTCCTGGACCCGGTAACGGGGACCCCGGGGTCCGTCCGGGGTGACCGCCGCGTTCCAGTCTTGCCGGAGGAGGCGGACCAGGGAGATCATTGCCTTTTCCCCGTCCCGGCTGCTCGACCCCCGGACCGTCCGGAAGCCGAACCGGCCGATAAAATCCTCCACCAGCCGGCCGTCGCGGCTGGGGCTGACGATCACCGCGATCCGCGACCTCCCCTGGCGGTGGCGGTAAAAATAGGGCATCAGGATGAAGCGGTTGTGCCAGAAGGCGAAGATGGCCCTCCGGCCGCCCTCGAAGAATTCCCTGACCGGTTCGAAATCTTCGTACTCCCAGTGGGAAGCCGTCCCGACCAGCCGGATATAGCCCGCCGCCAGGGACGGGGCGAGGGAGTTGAGAAGATCGGATGCCATAGGAAAGAGCGGCCGGATCAGTCGCTGAACTGCATCTCGTAGAGCTTCTTGTAGAGCCCTTCGACCTCGATCAGGTCGTCGTGGGTTCCTTCCTGGACGATCCGGCCGCCGTCGAGGACGATGATCCGAGAGGCGTTCTTGATCGTGGAGAGGCGGTGGGCGATCACGAAGACCGTCCGGTGGAACATCAGGCGGGCGATCGCCTCCTGGACCAGCCGCTCCGACTCGGCGTCAAGGGCCGAGGTCGCCTCGTCAAGGATCAGGATCGGCGGGTCTTTTAATATCGCCCGGGCCAGGGCGATCCGCTGTCGCTCCCCCCCGGAGAGCATAAAGCCCCGCTCCCCGATGGTGGTATCGTAGCCGTGGGGCATCCGGACGATGAAATCGTGGGCGTTGGCCATCCGGGCGGCGTTCTCGATCTTTTCCCGGGAGGTGCCCTTCATCCCGTAGGAGATATTCCGGGCCACCGAGTCGTTGAAGAGGATGGTTTCCTGGGTGACGATGCCGGTCTGGGCCCGGAGGGATTTCAGGGTCACGTCCTTCAGGTCGTGCCCGTCGATCAGGACCCGGCCCGAGGTCGGGTCGTAGAACCGGGGGAGGAGGTTGACCAGGGTGCTCTTTCCGGAGCCGCTCGAGCCGACGATCGCCAGGACCTCGCCCCTCTTGACCTCGAGGTTGATCTCCCTCAGGACCGGGATTCCTCCGTTATAGGAGAAAGCGACGTTCTCCAGCCGGATCGAATCCCGGAACTCGGGGAGGATGCCGGCGTCGGGTTTCTCGACCACGGAACTCTTCAGGTCGAGGACGGACTGGATCCGGTCGGCGGCGGCCGACGCCCGCTGGATCATATTATTGGTCTTGCCCAGCTGCTTGACCGGGCGGGGGATCGAACCCAGGCAGACCAGGTAAAGGATGAAGGTCCCCCCGGCGCCCATCTCCCCGGCCAGCATCGCCCGGCCCATAAAGACGAAGACGATCGCCGCCGCCAGCAGAACCACGAACTCGGTGATCGGGGAGAGCAGGGCGTCCCGCCGGGCCATCCGCATCATAATCCGGTAGAAGCGGCGGTTGTGCCGGTCGAATCTCCGGGTCTCGTAGTTCTCCATCGAGAAGGCCTTGACCACCCGAATCCCCGAGATCGTCTCCTGGAGCATCGTGGAGATGGTCCCGATCTTTTCCTGGGAGTGGGAGGAGAGTTTCTTGATCACGTTGCCGATGATTATTACCGGGGGGAGGATCAGCCCGAAGACCGCGAAGACCACCAGGGAGAGTTTCCAGTTGAGGATAAAGGTGATCGAGAGGTAGAGAACCAGGTCGAAGGTCTGGGTGAAGAGCCGGGTCAGGCCGTCGGCGACCCCGCGGTGGAGGAGTTCGGAGTCGTAAGTTACCCGGGCCATCAGTTCCCCGGTCTTCTGTTCGCTGAAGTAATCCATCGAAAGGCCCTGGAGGTGGCGGTAGAGCCGGGAGCGGACGTCGCGGACCACGGTGTTGCCGATGAACTGGAGGGTGACGTCGGTGGTGAACTGGAAGAGCCCCCGGAGCAGGGTGGAGCCGATCACGAAGTAAAGCAGGTAAAAGAGCAGCTGCTGGTTGGGCAGGCTGTTGACCCAGTCGGCGAAAGAGTTCAGGGCGGCTTCGATCCCCTGGGGCAGGGGAATCGAGACCTGGGGGATAAAGGGATCCCCCTCAACGATCCTCGACCAGAAGGGGACGATGGCGGCGAAACTGCCCCCCATCGTGGTGCTGATCAGGGTGGAGAGGACCACCGCCAGAAGCACGAACAACCAGTACCGGCGGACCAGTTTCAGCATTACCAGGTAGCTTCTCATACTAGTTGTCGGCGCGGTCGGCGATTGCTTCCAGGCAGGCCCGGGCGGCCCGCCGGCTGGAGCCCGGCTCGCCGAGGGCTTTTCCGACCTCGGCCAGTTCCTCGGCCATCCGCCGGCGGATCTCCGGCCGGGAGAGGATTTTTTTCGCTTCCCGGGCGATCCGGTCCGGCCGGGCCCGGTACTGGATGAATTCCGGGACGATTTCCTTTCCCGCCACGATGTTGACCAGCCCGATGTGGGGTATTCTAATCATCATCCGGATGAAAAGCCAGGTGAAAAAACTCAGCCGGTAGATGATGATCAGCGGGGGGGCCAGGAGCGCCGCCTCCAGGGTCACGGTACCCGAGGCGGCCAGGAGGAGGTCGGCCCCGGCGATGACCTCCCGGCTCAACCCTTCTTCCGCCCGGACCCGGACCGGGGAATCCCGGAGGCAGTCGTCGATGGGCGGCCGCAGCCCGGCCGTCGCCGCCGGGAGGAGGAATTCGGCTTCCGGGAAATCCCGGGAGATCCGGCCGGCGGTCTGAAGCAGCACCGGAAGGATCTTTTCGATCTCGGACTTCCGGGAGCCGGGGAGGAGCCCGATTACCGGGGATCCGGTTGTCTCCAGGGTCTTCCGGGCGGAATCCCGGTCCGGGGAGCGGTCGAGCTCGGCCACCAGCGGATGGCCGACCCAGACCGCCTCGATCCCCTCCCGGGCGTAGAACTCCTGCTCGAATTGGAAGATCACTATCATCCGGTCGACAAACCGCCGGACCTTTTCCACCCGCCGTTTCCCCCAGGCCCAGAGCTGGGGGCTGATATAATAGATGACCCTGACCCCCCGTTCGCGAGCCCGGCGGGCGAACCGGAGGTTGAAACCGGGGTAGTCGATTAAAATCACCGCCCGGGGCCGGCGTTCCTCCATCACCCGGACCAGGTTATGGAAGATCTTCCGGTAACGGCCGATATCCTTGTAAACCTCCCAGAAACCGACCACCCCGGTCTTCCCGATCTCCTGGACCAGTTCCACCCCGGCCGCGGCCATCCGCTCCCCGCCCATCCCGAAGAGACGGATCTCCGGGTCGAGTTTCTTCAACTCCCGGCAGAGCCGCCCTCCGTGAATATCCCCGGACGTCTCCCCGGCGACGATCATTATTTCCCTATTCCCCATTCCCCATTCCCCATTCCCCGTTCCCGATACCCGGAATCTCCAGCTGGCCGCCTTCCAGCTCCCCGGCGGATTTTTCCCGGAGTTTTTGCAGTTTTTTCTCGCACTTCTCCACCTCACGGGTCACCTCGACCGCCACCCTCAGGGCGGCCAGGCTGTCCTCGGCCGCCACCTGGGGTTTGCCTCCCAGGCGGACCGCCTCGAGAAAGGACTCCAGCTCGAGCTTGAGCGGTTCGCCGTCCCGGATCGCCAGTTCGCCGGCTTCGATCCGGCCGCCGGTCTTCCGGAAGACCTTTCCCGCCCGGCCCATATAGTCGAGGGAGATGTAGGCGTCGTCCTGAAAGACCCGGATCTTTCTCAACTTTCCCGGGCTGATCCGGCTGGTGGTGATGTTGGCGATGCACCCGCTCTTGAATTTGATCCGGGCGTTGGCGATATCCTCGTGCCCGGAGAGGACGGTGGCCCCGACCGCTTCCAGGCTCTCCACCGGCGAGGCGACCAGGTGGAGGATGATGTCCAGGTCGTGGATCATCAGGTCCAGAACCACCCCGACCTCGGTCCCCCGGGGTTGGAAGGGCGCGTTGCGGTGGCATTCGATGAAACGCGGTTCCTTGATAATCTTCTCCAGGGCGAGGATCCCGGGGTTGAACCGTTCGACGTGGCCGACCTGGAGGAGGAGTCCGTTCTTCTCCGCCTGGCGGAGCAGCTCCCGGGCGGTGGGGATGGAGTCGGTGATCGGCTTCTCGACCAGCAGGTGGCAGCCCCGTTCCATCAGGGCGGCAGCGACCTGGTGGTGGCGGTCGGTCGGGACCACCACGCTGACCGCCTCGACCTCCCCGGGGAGATCCTCCACCCGCCGGAAGGCCCGGCAGCCGTATTCCCGGCCGACCTCCCCGGCCCGGTCCGGATCGCTGTCCACCACCCCGACCAGTTCGACCCGGTCGAGTTCGGAATAAATTCGGGCGTGGCGGGACCCCAGGTGTCCGACCCCGACCACCGCGACTTTTATCGTGTCCATTATTACCCCTTATAGTTGCTCCCGATCAGGGATAATCGCTATCGCTATCGGGATCGGGATCGCTATCGAAAGGCTGTCGTGACTCGATCCCGATACCGATAGCGATCCCGATACCGATTAAGGAATTCAGATCATCTCCGAGCGGGGGAGGACCTGGAACATCAGCTCGGCCTCCGTGACCAGGGCCCCGTCGACGAAGGCCTCGCCCCGGACCTTGAGCAGTCGGGTCTTCATCTTCAGGACGCTGCCCACCAGGTCGAGCCGGTCGCCGGGGAAGACCGGCTTGCGGAACCGGGCCCCGTCGATGGCCATAAAGAAGGCCAGGCTGCCCCGGTCTTCCGGTTTCTGCAGCAGCAGGATCCCCGAGAGCTGGGCCAGGGCCTCGAGCTGGAGGACCCCGGGCATAATCGGGGACCCCGGGAAGTGCCCCTGGAAGAAAGGTTCGTTAAAGCTCAGGTTCTTGTAACCGGCGATCCTCTCCCCGGGGACCAGTTCGGTGACCCGGTCGACCAGGAGGAAGGGATAACGGTGGGGCAGCGTCTCCAGCAGTTTCTGGATATCGTAGACCGGTTTCTCCGCTTCAGTTCGATTGTTCTGAGCCATCGAGCGCCTCCTTGAGTTTCCTGACAAAATCGATATTCAATCGGTGCCCCGGTTTGATAGCCACGACCGTCGCCCGCAGGGGACTCCCGAGCAGGGCCAGGTCCCCGAGAAGATCGAGCATCTTGTGCCGGACGCATTCATCGGGGAAGCGCAGCCCCCCCCGGCTGTAGACCGCCCCGGGGCCGATAACCACCGTGTTGTCGAGGCTGGTCCCCTTGATCAGCCCCTGCCGGAAGAGGGGCAGGGCCTCCCGGTAGAACCCGAAGGTCCGGGCCGGGGCCAGTTCCCGGGCGAAGACTTCCGGGTCCAGGGTCAGGTCCCGGTACTGGGCGTCGAGCAGCGGATCGCCGAAGGCGACGGCGCAGGCGATCCGGAGCCTCCCGGCCGGGAGGGCGGCGATGAGCCCATCCGGGGTCTCGAGAGCGACCGGCCGTCCCAGTCTCCGAAACCGCCGGGGGGACGCCAGCCGGCGGATCCCGGCCTCCCGGATCAGTTCGACAAACGGCCGGGCGCTTCCGTCCCCCATCGGCAGTTCGGGGCCGTCCATCCCGATCACCGCGTTGTCGATCTCCAGCCCGGAAAGCGCCGCCAGCAGGTGTTCGACCGTCTTCACCCCCGCTCCCTCGGGCCCGAGGGAGGTCCCCCGGGAGGTCCCGGAGACCCGGTCGACCACGGCCGGGATCTCCGGCCGGTCCGGGAGGTCGGCCCGGACGAAGACAATCCCCCGTTCGGCCTCCGCCGGGGCGATCTTCAGCCCGGCGGCGATCCCGGTATGGACCCCCGGCCCCCGGAACCGGACGGGCCGGGCGATGGTATTCTGGCTGGCCGGGCTCATATCCGACTCGGGTTCCTCCCGGAGATCCGGACCCGGAATTATTTCCGGTTATCGGTTTTCCGCTTTCCGGTTCAGTTCTTCGATGACCGCGTCCGTGATCTCCCGCTCCGGATCCTGGTAAAGCAGCACCTCCCGCCGGAGGACGTAGGCGTAACCTTCCCGGCGGGCGACTGTTTCCGCCGCCGCGGATATCTCCTCCAGCAGGTCCTCCTGGCGGAGCATCGACTGCATCGAAAGTTCCCGTTCCGCCGCCTCGATCATCCGGTTGACGGCGATCTTTTTCTTCATAACCTCTTCCGCCCGGGCCCCCCGGGCCCGGTCGCTGAGCAGGAGCATCTCGCCTTCCAGCCGTTCGATCTCGTCGATCAGTTCCTGGATCTGGGCCTCCCGGGCCGCCTTCTCCTTCTCGAATTCCTCCACCAGGTCTTTGGCCCGGTGGTACTCCCGCATCACCCGGGGGAGATCGATCCAGGCGATCCCTCCCGCGGCGGCCGCTTCCTCCTCGGCCGCCGCCGGAATCCCCGGCGCCCCGAGAAGGAACAGCGTAACTGTAAGTATAGTGAACTTTTTCATCCTGGTTTTCCTCCGGTACTTCCCGGTTTCCTATCCTCTCCTGGTCCCCTGGCCTGTCCACCCCCCTGGGAAAATTTCACCGCCAGGGCGCGAAGAACGCCAGGAGGGAGTTGAGTTAATTTAAACTTCGCGGATCTTTGCGTTCTTTGCGGCTTTGCGGTGAATATTGTTTGGGGTCGCCGGGGGTCAGAACGCGTAGCCGAGGTTGAAGTGGAACCGCCCCGAGGTCTTGTTCCAGTCCTCGTAAACCAGGGGCCAGGCGTAGTCGAGCTGGATCGGGCCGATCGGCGAGTAGAACCGGATCCCGATCCCGGCCCCGGAATTCAGGCTCTTGAACCAGCCGTCGGTGAAGATCGGCTCGTCGTTCTCCCAGTCCCCGTCCGCCCAGACGTTGCCGACGTCGTAAAATAACGCCCCCCGGAGCATATTGATTATCGGGAAGGTGTACTCGGCCGTGGCCATCATCATCGAATCTCCCCCCACCGGTTCCCGGTTGGGTTCACCGGTCTCGGGGTCGATCCCTTCGGGTCCAACCTCCCGGAAGCGGAAGCCCCGGATGGTGCTGCCGCCGCCGAGGAAGAAACGCTCGTAGACCGGGACGACATCGGTGTCGCCGTAGGCGTGGACGGTCCCGGCCCGGAACCGGAAGCCGAGGACGTGTTGGGGAAAGATCGAGATGAAGTAGCTGCCGTCGAAAGTGGCCTTGATGAAATCCCGGTCGCCCCCCAGGATCCCGCCCGCCACCTGGCAGGACAGGGTGGCCCGAGCCCCCCGGGTGGGGATCAGAAAGCTGTCCCGGGTGTCCCGGGTGATCGAGGGGGTGATGCTGCTCACCCAGTTGCTCCCCTTCTCGTCCTGGATCGACTGGTCGGCGAAACTGCTGATGTCGTAGATGTCGATATCTTCCAACCGGTAGGTCAGTCCGAGCTGGGTGAAGTCGGTGATCATCTTCCGCAGCCGGAGGGCCCCGCCGGTCCGCTTCTCGCTGTAGTCGGACCAGAAGCGGTTTCTCCGGTAGAGGTCGACCCCGAAGGAGAGGGGGATGCCGAAGAGCCAGGGCTCGGTGAAACTCAGTTCGTAGTTGGACCTCCTGGTTCCCAGTTCGGCCCGGACCCTCATCTTCTGCCCGGCGCCCATAAAGAAGGGAGGGTTGAAGAGGTCGAAGTTGCCCTGGGCGATCTCGACGAAACCGATGAAATCGTCCTCGGAGCTGTAGCCGATCCCGAACATAAACTCTCCGGTCTTCTTCTCCTCGACCCGGACCGCCAGGTCCTTCTTTTCCGGGACGGCGGTGGGGACCGGGTCGATGCTGACCTGCTGGAAGAACCCGAGGTTTTGCAGGCGGCTCCGGGCCCGGCGGACCTTGATCCCGTCGAAGATCTCCCCCGGCTTGACCCGGAGTTCCCGCCGGATCACCCGGTCCCGGGTAATCAGGTTGCCGGAGATCTCAACCCGGTTGATATAGGAAATCCGGTTCTCCCGGATCCGGTAGGTGATCTCGATCTTCCCGGTCTCCGGGTTCAGGACCTGCCGGGGGTCGATCAAGGCGTCGATGTAGCCCCGCTGGAAATAGAAATCCCGCAGGGTGGCGGCGTCCGTTCTCATCGCCTCCGGCGAGAAGGCGTCTGAGGCCCGCAACCGGAGCAGCCTCTCGAGTTCGGCGGCGGGGAAGTTATCGTTGCCGGCTACCCGGGCCACCCCGACGTAATACCTCTCCCCCTCGGCGACCCGAATCTCGATCAGCAGCCCGGCGCCGTCCTCGGTAACTTCCAGATCGCTCTCCAGGACCTGGAAGTCCAGGTAGCCCCGGGAGCGGGCGTAGAGGGCGATCCGCTCGAGGTCGAGACCGAACTCGTCCTCCTCAAACCGCCCCCGGCGGATGATCGCGAAGGGGGAGCGGGGACGGGTCCGCATCACCTTTCGCAGTTCTTTCGCCGTCAGTTCGTCCAGGCCCCGGATATCGACTTGCCGGACCCGGACCTGGTGGCCTTCCCGGATATTGATGAAGACGTCCGCTTCGCCGGCTTCGGGGTCGGTCCTGATCCGGTAATCGATCTCGGTCTGGTAGTAGCGGGCTTTTTCGTAGAGTTCTTCCAGCGCCCGAATATCCTGGTGGAGCCGGGTTTTGGAGAGGAGGTCGCCCGTCGCGGTGGCGATCTCCTCCGAGAGCTTCTTGTCCCGGAAATGCCGGTTGCCCTCGAAGAAGATCCGCCTCACCCGGGGTTTCTCCTCCACGGTGATCACCACTTCCACCAGTCCCGCTTCGTCCTCTTCGGCGTCGATCCGGATCGAGGAGAAGGGTCCCCACTCGTGGAGGCGCTGGAGGTCGGCGTTGATCTCCTCCCGGCGGTAGGGCTCACCCTCCCGGATCCGGATCCGGGAGATGACGGCGGATTGACTTAGCCGGCGGAGCCCCTCGACCCGGACCGAGGAGACGGTTTTTTCCCGGGCCGATACTTCCTGGGGCCCGGCCAGGGCGGCGCCCAGCAGGAGCAGGGGAAGGAAAAACCGCGGGAAGATCTTCCGCCCGGGCGATTTACTCTTCAGCTTCGGCATAATCCTCGAACCGGGTGTACTTCTTGATAAAGGTCAGCTTGATCTCCCCGGTGGGCCCGTTCCTCTGCTTGGCCACGTTGACGTAGACCAGGTTTTCCAGGTTGGGGTCGTCTTCGGTCAGGTCCGGGTAAGCTCCCGGCCGCATAATCAGGATGACCAGGTCGGCGTCCTGTTCGATTGCCCCCGATTCCCTCAGGTCGGCCAGCCGGGGCCGCCGGTCGGGCCGGTCTTCCGGGCCCCGGTTGAGCTGGGAGAGGACCAGGACCGGGATCTCCAGCTCCCGGGCCAGGGACTTCATTGAACGAGAGATATCCGAGACCTCCTGCTGGCGGCTCTCGGTCCGGCCGGTGGTGGCCTGGAGGAGCTGGAGGTAGTCGATGATCAGCAGCTTGATATCGAACCTGGCCTTCATATTTCTCGCCCGGGCCCTCAGCTCGAGGTTGGTCGCCCCCGGGAGGTCGTCGATGTAGATCTCGGCGTCGGAGAGCCGGCCGGCGGCGTGGGCCAGCTTCAGCATATCCTTCCCGGAGAGGAACCCCCGCCGCATCGCCTGGGCGTCGACCCGGGCGTGGGAGCAGAGCAGCCGCCGGACCAGGGCGTCGGAGCTCATCTCCAGGCTGAAGATTCCCACCGCCTGCTTCTCGACCAGGGCGGCGTGCTCGGCGATCGAGAGCGCGCAGGCCGTCTTTCCCATCGAGGGTCTTCCGGCCAGGACGGCCAGCTCCGAGGGCTGGAGCCCGCAGGTCAGGTTGTCGAGATCCCGCAGCCCGGTGGCCAGTCCGGTGACCAGCGACTGGCTCCCCTCCCGGGAGTCGATATCCTCCATAATCTCCTTGACCAGCATCCGCATCGGGACGATCTGCTGCCGCATCCCCCGCTGGGTCAGCTGGAAGAACTTCTTCTCCACCTCGTCGAGGACCACCGCGGTCTCGCACTCCTCGCCGTAACAGCGGTTGACGACATCGGTCGAAGTGGCGATCAGTTCCCGGAGCAGGGCTTTCTCGGCGACGATCTTCAGGTGGGCGTCGAGGTGGGCGGCGGTGGGGATATACTCCATCAGGGAGGCGACGTACTCGCTCCCCCCCGCCGCCTCCAGTTCCCCCCTTTTCTTCAGCTCATCGACCAGGGTGATGGCGTCGGCCGGGGTCCCGGCGTCGTAGAGGGAGAGGACGGCGTCGTAAATTTTCCGGTGGGAGTTCCGGTAAAAGGCCTCGGCGGAGATTACCTCCATCACCCGGGGGATCGCCGCCTGGTCGAGGAGCATCGCCCCCAGGACCGACATCTCGGCGTCCAGGTTGCGGGGCTGGGCCCGGACGGTATTTGGCTGGGTTTCCATTATTAAGGTCACCTGATTACACGGATTATCCTGATCAGTCCCCCGCCCTCGTAATCATCGCTCCCCACTGCCCACTCCCCACTGCCTACTGCCTACTTCCTATTCCTTAACCACCCAGACCTTGACCTGGGCGGTGATCTCCGGTCCCGGGGAGACCGGGACGGTGTAGATCCCCAGTTTCTTGATCGGGGCTTCCAGCTCGACCTGGTCTTTATCCACCGCGAACCCCTCCCCGGCCAGGGCCTCGGCGATCATCGCCGCGGTCACCGACCCGTACAGGGTGTCGCCTTCCCCGGCGGCGACGGTAATCGTGCAGGAGGCTTCGTTCATCCGGGTCGCCATCTCCCGGGCCTTGACCAGCCGCTCTTCTTCCCGGCGTTTCTTCTTCTCCCGGGCCTGCTCGATCAGGGCGATGTGGTGCCCGGTGGCCGGGTAGGCCAACCCCCGGGGGAGGAGGAAGTTCCGCCCGTAGCCGGGGGCGACTTCGAGGATCGTACCTTCTTCTCCCAGGGTGGGGTGGTCTTTGGTCAGTATCACCTTCATAAATTAATCGACTCCCTTCGGTTTCGTTGATTCCCGGGCGGGGCTGGGTTCCGGTTTACGGGTTTGTTCAATCCTCCAGGAAGGGGAGGAGGGCGATGTAACGGGCTTTCTTGATCTCCCGGCTCAACCCGCGCTGGTGGCGGGCGCAGACCCCGGTTATCCGCCGGGAGAGCATCTTGCCCCGGTCGGTGACAAACTGGCGGAGGGTATCCACGTCCTTGTAGTCAATCCGCGGGGTATCTTTCTGACAGAAGCGGCAGGGCTTCCTGGGGTGAAAAGACTTTTTCCGGGACCTCCGGGACCCGGATTTTCTTCTGGCGGTCGGCATCGGTGTCTCCTTGGTTTAAAATGGTGGCAGTTCGTCTTCCCCGTCCGAATCCGGGCTGAAGGAAGAGGGTTCCGGGGGAAAGTTGACTTCGTAAGGGGCCGGGGAGGGAGCGGCGTCACTCGAATCCCGGCGGCTCTCCCCGCCCGGTCCGCCGAGGAAATGGACCCTCCGGGCCCGGACCTTGTGCCGGGACCGCTTCTGCCCGGTCTCCTTGTCCGACCAGGTGTCGAGCTTCAGGGTTCCCTCGACCAGGACCGCCCGTCCCTTCTTCAGGTATTCGCCGCAGGTCTCCGCCTGCCGGGCCCAGACCTCGACATCGACAAAGCAGACGTCCTCTTTCTTCTCGCCGTCCCGGGTCCGGTAAACCTGGTTGACCGCCAGGCCGAGCTTGGCTACCGCGGTTCCCTGCGGGGTGTAGCGGACCTCGGGGTCCCGGGTGAGGTTTCCCCCTAAAATAACGCTGTTCACACTGACCATATCACACCTCCTTGCCGTCTGCCCCCGCCGTCTCCGGGCGGGTCAGCCGCGCGGGTTATGGTTGCCTTCCGGTCCGCCGGGGTTATTTCTCCGGGGTCCGGGCGGCCTGGGATTCTTTCTCCGTGTTATCCTCGGCCGGTCCGGCTTTCTCCGGACCGGTCTCCTCCTCCGCCGCCGGCTCCTCTTTTTTCGGAACTTCCTCCCGGGGTATGGCCCCCGGCTGTCCCCGGTAGCGGACCAGGAGGGTCCGGATCACGGCCGGGTTCAGTTTCAGGCTGTCCCGGAGCGGAACCACTCCCTCCGGGGAGTGGAGGAAATGAGAGACTATGTAGATCCCGTCCTTCTTGCGGTCGATCGGGTAGGCGAGGCGCCTCCGGCCCATCGAACCGATATCTTCCACGGTCCCCCCGGCTCTGGCGATCTCCTCCGAGATCATTTTCTGGGCCGGGGCGGTCTCGCCCTCCCCCCAGTTAACGTCAATGATATTGACCATCTCGTACCGGTTCAATCTGCGACCTCCTCGTTGGTGTCGGATTGTTTTTTGTTGAATCTATTCATCGCCGCCTCCACCCCTTCGGTTGCAATGACCTCGACCGCGGCACCGGCCTCGGTCACGGCCCGCCGGAAGAGGGCGTTGTCCTTTTTTCCCGGCCGGGAAAGTACGTGGCCCGTCAGGTCGGACAGCTTTCCCCCGCCGACCCCGATCCGGAGCCGGGCGAAATCCCTGGTGGACAGCGCCCGGATGATCGACTCCAGCCCGTGGTGTCCCCCGGCCCCGCCCCCGGCCCGGATCCGGATCGTCCCCGCCGGCAGATTGACGTCATCCACCACCACCAGAAGTTCCCCCGCGGAGAGGCGGAAATAATCGAGCACCGCCCGGACCGCCCCCCCGCTCAGGTTCACGTAGGTGGCGGGCTTGACCAGGATCAGGTTTCCCCGGCGGCCGATCCAGGCTGGAAATAGCCGTTTTTTCTTCCAGCCGGTCCCCGCCTCCTCTGCCAGTCGGTCGAGGACCCGAAACCCCAGGTTGTGGCGGGTTCCCCGGTACCGGAGGCCCGGGTTGCCCAGTCCGACTACGACCCGCAAATCTCTTTCTCCTTCCGGCCGCCGGCCAGGGGGCCCGGGGTCCTGATCCGGGCCGGGCCCGCGCCGGGTTTACTCAACCCTTTCCTCTTCTTCTTTTTCTTTTTCTGTTTCTGTTTCTTCCCCGGCCGCTTCTTCAGCCTCTTCGGTGACCTCCGGCTCCCCGGGAACCTCGGCGGCGGCGGCTTCCAGTGCCTCGGCCTCTTCCTCGCTGATCGGGGCGGCGATGGTGAAGACGCTGAGTTCGGGTTCGGTCAGGACCTCGATCCCTTCCTCGAGCCGGATGTCCCCGACGTGGACGGAGTCTCCGATCTCCAGCGCCGAGACATCGACCTCGATCACCTCGGGGATGTCGGCCGGCAGACAGCGGATCTCGATTTCCCGGAGGGTGTGTTCCAGGATGCCCCCGTCCCGGGTGACCCCGACCGGGTCCCCGACCGCCTCGACTTCGACGGTGGTATCCAGTTTTTCGGTCAGGGAGATCTGCTGGAAATCGATATGGAGGAAAGCCCCGGAGATATGATCGACCTGGATATCCTTGACGATCGCCGAGCGGGGCCGGTTGTCCCCGCCGCCCTCGATCTCCAGGGAGACGACCTGGTTTTCGTGGAGTATCCCGGATTCCTTCTTAATCCGGGCCTGGTCCAGGGCCAGGGAGATCGCCGCTTCGCCGCCGCCGTAAAGGACGGCCGGGATCATTCCCCCTTTCCGGAGCCGCCGGGGGTGGTTACCCCCGATCCCGGAGCGTTGTTGGGCGGGTATGGTGAGCTGGGCCATAGCTGAGTCTCCTTGGATATATTTTTCCGGCCCGGAGGCCGGGTGCCGAAAATCAGTTCTTCTTTTTTCGAGCGGTTTTCCCCCCGGCTTTTCCTGGCGGCCGGCGGTCTTCCGAATATTCGAACAGAATGCTGACCGGGGTATCGGCGTGGATCCGCTTGATCGCCTCCCCCAGCAGATCGGCCACCGAGATCACCTTGATCTTCCTTGAGCCGGCGGCCTCGGGGGAGAGGGGGATGGTGTCGCTGACCCAGAGGGTCTTCAGCGGCGACCGTTCGACGTTTCCGACCGCGCCTTCCGGCAGGACCGGGTGGGTGACCACGGCGTAGATCTCCCGGGCCCCCCGCGACTTCAGGATCTGCCCGGCGGCGGCCAGCGAGCCGCCGGTCGAGATCATATCGTCGACGATCAGGATATCCCGGCCGGTCACGTCCCCGATCACGTTCTGGACCTCGGCCCGGGAGTTTCCCATCCTCCGCTTGTCGACGATCGCCAGGGGGCACTGGAAGTCGCGGGCGAAGTGGTCGGCCACCTTGATCCCGCCGACGTCCGGGGAGACGATGGTCAGCCGTTTGCGCCGGGCGGGGGGGAAGACCTTTTTCAGGTGCTTGACCAGGACCGGGGCGGCGTAGAGGTGGTCGACCGGGATATCGAAGAAGCCCTGGATCTGGGCGGCGTGGAGGTCGATGGTCAGCATCCGGTCGGCCCCGGCGGCGGTCAGGAGGTTGGCGACCAGCTTGGCGGTGATCGGGACCCCGGGGCGGTTCTTCCGGTCCTGGCGGCCGTAGCCGAAGAAGGGAACCACCGCGGTGATCCGGGAAGCCGAAGCCCGGCTCAGGGCGTCGGTCATAATCAGCAGCTCCATCAGGTTGTCGTTGGGCGGCGGCGAGGTCCCCTGGATCAAAAAGACATCCGCCCCCCGGACGTGTTCGTGGATCTCCACCGCCACCTCCCCTTCCGGGAAGCGGCCGACCAGGGCGTCGCTCAGGGACGCGTTCAGGTACCGGGCGATCTTCCCGGCCAGGACCGGGTTGGAGTTGCCCGCGAA
This sequence comes from PVC group bacterium, assembly GCA_003561965.1. GTDB lineage: Bacteria > Auribacterota > Erginobacteria > Erginobacterales > Erginobacteraceae > Erginobacter. Next base: position 26,479 of record PWXJ01000162.1, on the reverse strand, counting down.
CAGCATCAGCTTGTGATTTATCATATCTCCTCTTGGCTCCAGCGATTATTCAGGACATCGGAAGATCTTGATCCCGGTGCCGGGAATTTGAGCCTGTTCAATATTAGACGTTGAGAACGTCACTCCACTTGCCGGTTTTCGAGTGCTCAAAAATGATATCCAAGGTGGCCACAATGTCGTGTTCAATCACATGGATCATTACATTATCGTGGCCTTTATAAGTATTGTTAAACTCCATATGATATCGATTTTCTTTAGTCAAACCATAATAACGCTCAATGCCAGTGCGAAACTTTTTCAGGTGATTATAGATTCTTGAGCCCGGGACTGCCGGACCATAGCGCCGATAACTATCCTTGAAGTAGGTGTAAGTCATCCAGCCGAATCGGCTCTTTGATTGTTGGTGTTTGCAGGAGAAAAGAAGTTTTTGAGAGTCATCGTGACAAGCATGATAACACGCAAATTTAGTCCGTTTGTGATTGTATTCAATTCCCCGCCGTCGGGTAGCATACCCAAAGGGACAAAGTGGGGTACCAACATCACTGAAATTTTTCCCCCACTTCATAGATGGGTGGCGAATGATGATCGGCAAGAGATTTAGTTGGGTATAAATATCCCGGTGAAAATCTTCCGCGTCATACCCGGCGTCGAGGATTACGGCGACGAAGGGGAGTTCTGGATATCGACGTAGAGTTGTGTTTAAGAGCGGCATAACATAGGCTTGGTCACTTTCGTTGGCAGGAGCAAGTAAGCTGACCATAGGGATGCCACTGATGGACACAAGGGTATGAGCTCGATGGCCAACAGGATATTTATGCTTATGGTGTGGTTTTCCAAAGGCGATACTGTCATCAGTAAACAACCATTTTCCGTCTTCGGTTTTTTCGCCTTTGCTATTGGCAACGGCCTTGAGAAAAGTTGAATCACCAAGGAGGACAATTTTATTTTCTGCCATTTTCGGGAGGCCCTGGATCGGGGGAGTAAGCAGGCCAATCTTGTATGCCTGCTGAATAAAGGATTGATGAATGCGAATAAAACCTTCCGGCCCCAATCGTTGACGGAGTGTGTTGAAAGTATTGTGTGCGGGGATTTCATTATGGCGTAATCCGATAGCCTGCCGGTAGATTGAAATCCTACCCAGTTTTTCGCTGAGTTCTCGGTCCGAGGATATACGTTCTTTGACCTTGAGAATGCGTGCCAATATCAGTGAAGTGGAATATCCGACCGGGCCTGAAGAACGGTATTGAGATAGAATATTCTGGATAGCAGACTTCTTGATTTTGCGGAAATATTCGAGGAATTCCTTCTCTTGTGGAGTGCGAATAATAGGCATAGCCTGTACCCCCTGTTCAATATTGGTGTTCAATATTGCAGGAGCATACAGGAAGGGCAGTACAAGCCCTAACCTCAAATATTGCTTATATTTACAAAATATCATAGTTTGGAGCTAATCGTAAAATAGTTGAGTTGCTTCCTATATTTTGGGACCTAAAAGTTGAGTTACTTTTTGCCATTTTTCGGACTTTAAGGGGGGAAAAGCCCTATTTTGGGGGGTATTTTGAGTTACTTTGGCGGTATCGTCTACGTAAGTGCTTAGCCATCAACACATTATAATATTGAACAGGCTCAATTTACTATTCGATCCGGGCTGCCGGCCGGCGATGGCCGCGGCCGGACCGGGTGCCGTCCGGAGGGAAACGAGGAACGTCAGGCGGGAGGCCGCCGGTACGGCGGCCGGGAGCGGCGGCGGGATATACTCGGCCGCCTCCCGGATACCGGCGACTGCCCGGCGAGGACTCGAACCTCGAAACTCGGCTCCAAAGGCCGATGTGTTACCATTACACCACCGGGCATAAGACGGGAGCGGGTTGAGGTTCGGCTCGCGACGCGATGCTCGGAAGCCTCCTGGGCAGAAACTGTGCTTATCGGATCTCTTCGATTTTTTCCCCCGCCTCGCCCCATATTTTCGGGGAACCCCTGGCTGGACCGGCTCGTCCGACTCGTCGGAAATTTGGACACCCTGGGCCCAGCCGGAAGCACACTACCCCAGCCTCCGGAGGGAGTCAATAAGATAATTTTGGCGATATCGGATTACCGCGAGGGCCTGGGCAGAATCTCTCCCCGGTTGGAGGCGACGACGACCCGATAGTTCTTCGGGAAGTCGGCGCGGGCGGCGGCGGCCAGCTCCCCGGCCCGTTCCCCGGTGGCCGCCAGGCCGGCCACGGTCGGCCCGGAACCGGAGAGGAGGGCGGCGGCGCCCCGGCCCCGGAAGAATTCCAGCAGTTGGCGGATCCGGGGGTAGCGGGGGGCCAAAATCTCCTGGAAGCGGTTGTAGAGAGAGCCTTCCAGGGCTCCCAGGTCGGCTCGCTCCAGGGCGGCGACCAGCTCTTCCAGCTTCCGGTGAGGCGGCCGGGTCGGGCCGGAGATGCCGAGTTCCCCGTAGGCCCGGCGGGTGGAGAGGGGAAAGGCGGGGTTGATCAGCACGGCGAAGAAAGGCGGGGCCGGGGGAAGCGGCTCCCCCCGCTCCCCGCGTCCCCGCCAGAGCGAGGTCCGGGGGTTGAGGAAGAAGGGGACGTCCGACCCCAGCCGCCCGGCCAGGGCGAACAGATCCGGCAACGGCAATCCCAGTTCCCAGAGGCCGTTGAGGGCCGTCAGGGCCGCGGCCGCGTCGGCCGATCCTCCCCCCAGTCCGGCCGCCGCGGGGACGTTCTTCTCGATCCGGATCGAGACCCCTCGCTCCGTCCCGGCCGTCTCCGCCAGCAGCCGGGCGGCCCGGAAGACGATGTTCTCTTTCCCCCCGGGGATATCCGGGTGGTCGGTGGTGACCGAGATTCCCTTCCGCCGGGGCCGGAAGTGGAGCCGGTCGGCGAGGTCGAGCGGTTCGATAACCGTCACCACCTCGTGGTAGCCGTCCGGCCTCCGGCCGGTCACGTCGAGAAAGAGGTTGAGCTTGCAGGGAGAGAGAACGGTTGTTTCATTCCCCGTCATCCAGCTTTTCCCGGATCTCCTCCGGGTTCTCGGGGTCGAGTCCCAGGGCTTTCTCCCACTGCCGGCGGGCGTCGTCCTCCCGGCCCAGCCGGGCGTAGGCGTCGCCGAGGTGGTCGCGGATGATCGGGTCGTCGGGGATGATCGAGGCCGCCCTCTCCAGCTGTTCGACCGCCCGATCGTAGTATCCCTGCTGGTAATAGACCCAGCCCAGGCTGTCGATGAAGGCCCCGTTGTCCGGCTCGAACTCCAGCGCCCGCTTGATCAGCTCCCGGGCCTCGTCGAGGCGGACCCCCCGCTCGGCGTACATATATCCCAGGTAGTTGTAGGCGGCGGCGTTGCGGGGGTTGAGTTCGATCGCCCGTTCGAAGTGGCGGACCGCTTCTTCAAAGTCGCTGTTCCGCTCGTGGGCCGCCCCCAGCTGGAAGAGGAGGAGGTCGGAGACTTCGCCCCTTTCCTTGGCTTCCCGGTAGGCGGCGATGGCTTCCGGGTAGTTCTTCGCCCGGAGCTGGGCGGTTCCGAGCAGGAACATCGCCTCCGGGTCGTCCGGTTCCAGTTCCACCAGCCGCTGAAAGGCCGTGACCGCGTCCCGGTGCCGACCGACGGCGTAGTAGAGCACCCCCAACCGCCGTTGGATGGTGGCGTTGGCGGGCGAGAAGACCCGGGCCCGCTCGTATTCCGCGATCGCCTTCTCGTTCTCGTCGAGGAGGTCGTAGGCCAGGGCCAGGGCCAGCCTTGCCTCCAGGGAGGCGGGGACCAGTTCCAGGGCTTTCTCGAAGGCCGCGACCGCCGAGGGCAGGTCCTCGAGCTTGGTGTAAATCAACCCCATCCGGAACCAGGGGTCCGGCTGTTTGGGGTCGGCCTCGATCACCTTCCGGTAGGATTCCAGGGCCGCCCGGTAATCCTCCCGGCGGGTGTAGATGGCGGCCGAGAGCAGGTGGGGACTCCGTTCTTCCGGGGCTATCCGGCTCGCCTCCCGGTATCCGGCCAGGGCTTGATCTTCCCGGCCGGCCTTGTAATGCGCGGTGGCCAGGAGAAAGACCGCCCGGAAGGAACCGGGTTTGATCTCCCGGGCCTTTTCCAGCCACTCGATGCTCTCCTCGGTTTCGTCCCGGCTGATCAGGATCGAGCCGATCTTCAGGGCGGCCTCGAAGGAGCCGGGGTCGTACCGGAGGGCTCTTTGGTACTCTTCGAGGGCGGAATCGAATTCCCGGTGGTATTCGTGGTAGGCGGCCCGGGCGTAATGGAAGTAGGCTTGCCGCCGGTCGGCTTCGGGGCCGGATTTGCCCCCGCCCGGACGGTTGGGGGGAAGGGAACGGGGTACGCACCCGGCCTGCAGGGCGAGGGCTAACCCGCAGACAATAAGGGCGCGTCCCGGAATCATTTCTTCTTGTGGCGGTCCCGCCGCAGTCTCTTCTTCCGTTTATGCTTGGCGATCTTGGCCTTTCGCTTTTTTCTTCCCGAGGGCATAGGTCAACTCCTTGAGGTGGGTTTCCGGATCCTCCGCCCGTGGCCCGGAGGATCGGACAGTATATAAGACGGGTTACTTGACGATCTTGTTCAACGGGTATTCGATGATCCCCTCCGCCCCGGCGCCCTTCAGGACCGGGATCAGTTCCCGGACCCGCTTCTCCTCGATCACCACCTCGACCGCCACCCAGTCGCGGTCGATCTGGTCGGAGAGGGTGGGGGAATGGAGGGCGGGGAGGATCTCCAGCAACTGCTCCAGGACCCGGCGGGGGACGTTCATCTTCAGGCCGACCTTGCCCTGGGCCTCGATCGCCCCCTGGAGGAGGAGGGCGATATTCTCCAGCTTCCGCCGACGGGCCGGATCCTTCCAGACCGCGGTGTTGGCGATGAAGCGGGTGGTGCTCTCCAGGACCGTCTCGACGATCCGGAGGTTGTTGGCCCGCAGCGAGGAGCCGGTCTCGGTCAGCTCGACGATCCCGTCGGCCAGCTGGGGGGGCTTGACCTCGGTCGCCCCCCAGGAGAATTCCACCTCGCAGTCGATCCCCCGGGAGGAGAAGAAATCCCGGGTGGCGCAGACCAGCTCGGTGGCGATCCTCTTCCCCCGGAAGTCCTCGGGCTTGCGGAAGGGCGAATCCTCGGGGGCGGCCAGGACCCAGCGGACCGGGCGGAAACCGGCCTTGGCGTAGACCAGGTCGGCGATCTCCTCCACCCCGGCCCCGCTCTCCTTCAGCCAGTCGAAACCGGTGATACCGGCGTCGATCGCGCCTTGTTCCACGTAGCGGGGGATCTCCTGGGCCCGGATCAGGACCGCCTCGATCTCCGGGTCGTCGATCCGGGGGTAATAGGACCTGCTCCCGACCGCGATCGCGAAACCGGCCCGCCGGAAGAGTTCGAAGGTTGATTCCTGCAGGCTCCCCTTGGGTAGCCCCAGCCTGATCAGGGTCGGGTTGTCCGGACTGCTATTGGTTTTCATCGTGTTTGTCTTCTGAATTCTGGATTCTGAATTCTGGATTCTGACTTCTTACTCCCGGCATTATTATCCGCCTACCACCATTAGGCAACAGTTAATTCCCGGGAATCTCCGGACGCTCTGTTTCTCCGGGATTTTCATCGGCTCCGGAATTATCGGTGTCTCCGGCCAGGGTGTAGATTTCTTCCTTCATCGCCGATAGCTTTCCGAAGCAGAGCAGGACATCCCCGGCCCGGATCCGGGTGTCGGGCGGGGGGTTGGGGATCGTGGTCATCCCCCGTTCGATGACCAGGACGGTGATCCCGTGACTCCGCAAATCGGCCTCGATCAGGGTCTTGTCGAGGACCGGGCTGCTCTCCTCGATGTCCACCCGGGAGATCCCGTAGCCGCCGGGGGCGACGAAGATCTCCTCGAATTTCTCCGGGGGGATGATCTTCTTCCCGACCAGCTTCTCCTTGGCCAGGACCGTGACCTGCCGGGCCAGGCGGGTGTTGGGGACCCGCTTGATCAGCAGGTAGACCGCCCCGGCGATGATCAGGAGGTTGATCAGAGGCAGCAGCTGGGCCGGGATGAACGACCGGAGGAACGGGAGGTCGAGCCGGGTCAGGTCGAAGCTGGGCCGGATCGTGTTGGCGAAGGTGGCGATCAACGCCACCAGGCCGGCGTGGCCGATCACGATCAGGTAGGTGGCGATCCGCCGCCGCCGGGGGCTGGCCAGGATCAGCTCCGACTCCCGGGTGGTGAATCCGGTCCCGGTGAAGCAGGAGAGGGACTGGAACTTGGCGGCGGACCATTCCAGTCCGGTCAGGTTGAAGGCCACCGCCCCGATCCGGACGGCGATCACCGAGACGACCAGGGTCGCCAGGAAAAGCAGGATATTCATAAATCGGTCCTTGGTTGGTAATTATTGTCGGTCAGGAGATTTCCTTCTCCGGCCCGAAGAAGTACCCGATCAGCTTGTAGAGGAGGCGCGCGGCGTAGAACTCGGAGATGATCGAGCCTTCCCGCGGGCAGAGTTCGACCAGATCCGCCCCGGCCAGGGTCGTCCCGGCGTCCCGGAGGGCTCGGAAGAGATCGAGCGCCTGGCGCCACCTCAGGCCTCCCGGCTCCGGGGTCCCGACCCCGGGGACCTCGGAGGGGTCGAAGACGTCGAGGTCGATCGTGAGATAGACCCGTTCGCCCACCGCGGCGGCCACCTCCGTCCAGGGGTAGTCCTCTCCGGAGAAGTTCCAGCCCGGGAAGACCTTGATCTTCTCCGCCTCGATGAAGTCGGCCTCCTCCCGCTCCAGTGACCGGATCCCGACCGAGACCAGGTCCGGTCCGAGTTCGTAAACCCGGCGCATCACCGAGGCGTGGGAGAGGCGGTCGCCGCCGTAACTCTCCCGGAGGTCGGCGTGGGCGTCGAGGTGGAGGACGCTGAATTTTTCGCCGGCGGCCCGGAGGGCCCGGATCGCCCCCAGGGTCAGGGTATGCTCTCCCCCCAGGCAGACCGGGACCGACCGGCCAGACGCCGCTTCGACCGCCTCTTCGACCGCCGCCAGGGCGGCGGCGGAATCCCCCCGGCAGTCGACCGGAGCGGCGGTGTGGATCCCGAGCCGGTAGGGGCAAAACCCCAGTTCGGGGTCGTAGAGCTCGACCTGCCGGGAAGCTTCCAGGATTTTCCGCGGTCCGGCGGCGGTCCCGGGGAGGTAGGAGACGGTCTTCTCCAGCGGTACGGGGATGATGACGACCGCCGCCCGCGCGGCCGGAACGTAGGGAGACGGCTCGGTCCCGTCGTCCAGAAATTGATCGGGGAGGGGAGGGATGGTTAAAACCTCTCCTGGGCCTTTCTGATTCTTCTGATCCGTTCCCGCTGGCTCCGGCGGTCCTTCCGGCCCCGGAACTCTTCGTCGTTCCGGGAGCGGTGGCGGGCTTTCCCCCGCCGGCCGGGTGAGTCTTCGAATTCGCCTTCTTCCAGTTCGAGATAATCCAAATTCATAGTGACACCTGGACCGGTTTGAACTCTGCCCAACCCTTATAATTGTTTCGCCGGAAAAGGCAATACTATTTTTTCCCGGATTCCGGCCGGGGAGGAATTGGTTGCGCGTCCCGGTAATTATTCATAACATACACGCTTGGTTAACCAGAGGCCGGTCCGGCCCGCCCGGGCCGCCGGATCACGATTGGAGAGAATAGAAATGAACCGCCAGGATCTTCTCAACACCCCGGTCGAACATATCGACATCACCGCCTTCGACCCGGCCCCGCTCATCGAGGCCTACGGGAAGATGGCCTTCCAGGCCCGCAACCTCGCCGCCGCCTGCCGGATCTACGAGCGGATGATCGCCGATAAGGACTGCGCGATTATCCTCTGCCTGGCCGGCTCCCTCTTCTCCGCCGGGCTGAAGACCGTCGTCCGGGATCTGGTCCGCTACAAGATGGTCGACGCCGTCGTCTCCACCGGGGCGATCATCGTCGACCAGGATTTCTTCGAAGCGCTCGGTTTCCGGCATTACCGGGGGACGCCGTTTATCGACGACGAGTTGCTCCGGGAGAATATGATCGACCGGATCTACGACACCTTCATCGACGAGGAAGAGCTGCGGGTCTGCGATCATACCGTGGAGAAGATTGCCGATTCCCTCCCCCCCCGCCCCTACTCCTCCCGGGAGTTCATCCGGGAGCTGGGCCGGTACCTGGAGCGGGAGGGGAAGGGGGAAGATTCCCTGACCCTGGAGTGCCACCGGCGGGCGGTCCCGGTCTTCGTCCCCGCCTTCTCCGACTGTTCGGCCGGTTTCGGCCTGGTCGCCCACCAGCACCGGCGGGGGAAAAAGGCCGCCGTGACCATCGACAGCGCCCGCGACTTTCTCGAGCTGACCCGGCTCAAGATCAAGGCCGGGGAGACCGGGTTGGTGATGATCGGCGGCGGGGTGCCGAAGAACTTCGCCCAGGACATCGTGGTCGCGGCCGATATCCTCGAGGAAAACCCCTCGATGCACCGCTACGCGATCCAGATCACCGTGGCCGACGAGCGCGACGGGGCTCTCTCCGGGTCCACCCTGAAGGAAGCCCACTCCTGGGGCAAGGTGGACGACGTTTACGAGCAGATGGTCTATTCCGAGGCGACCATCGCCCTGCCGCTGCTGGCCGGCTACGTCTATCACCGGGCGGACTGGCGGCGGAGAGAACCGAGGGCTTACGCCGACATCCTCGAGGAGGAAAGCCGATGATCCCGAAACAGTATTTCCTGACCAAGGGGGTCGGGGTCCACAAGGACCGGCTGGCCTCGTTCGAGATGGCCCTGCGCAAGGCGGGGATCGAGAAGTGCAACCTGGTCCAGGTCTCCAGCATCCTCCCCCCCGGCTGCCGGAAACTGACCGGCCGGGAGGGGAGAGAACTCCTCCAGCCCGGCCAGATCGTCTTCGTGGTGCTGGCCCGCAACGATACGAACGAGCCCAACCGCCTGGTCTCCTCGGCCATCGGGGTGGCCAGGCCGGCCCGGAAGAAAGGCTACGGGTATCTCTCCGAGCACCACGCCCACGGGGAGACGGCGAAGAAATCCGGCGAATACGCCGAGGACCTGGCGGCGACGATGCTCGCCACCACATTGGGGATCGAGTTCGACCCCGAGACCGCCTGGGACGAGCGGAAACAGATCTACCGGGCCTCGGGCAAGATCATCACCACCACCAATATCTGCCAGTCGGCCGAGGGCGACCGCAACGGCCTCTGGACCACCACCGTCGCCGCCGCGGTCTTTATCCTCTAAATTGGGCAACCGCTTCCTCACGTCAAAATAGTTTGACAGAAGCCGGTCTGAAGTGTTAAGTTAATGTGTCCTTGAGGTCCTTTTCGTCTTTTAAGTCCTTTCTCCCCACCAGGCTTCAGGCGAGAGATGACCGCCCCGAAAAAGAAAAAGTCCTCCCCGCCCTCCCGGGAAGAACTCCAGGGCGAGATCTCCCGCCTGAAGCGGGAACTGGCTCAAGCCGGCGGCGGCGAGCGCCGGCTGATCGACGACGTCCTCAACACCATCCAGGACGGGATCTCGATCCTCGACCCCGACCTGACCGTCCGCCACGTCAACCCGGTGATGAAGGAGTGGTACCGGGCCAACCTCCCCCTGGAAGGAAAGAAGTGCTACGAAGCCTACCACAGCCGGAAACGACCCTGCTCCCTCTGCCCGGTCCGGCGGTGTTTCCAGTCCGGCCGGACCGAGGTGGATATCGTCCCCGGTCTCCCCGGCTCCCCGGCCGAGCGGCTGGAGCTCTTCGCCTACCCGATGAAGGACCCGGCCACCGGGGAGGTCACCGGGGTGGTCGAGTTCGTCCGTGACATCACCGCCCGGGTCCGGGCGGAGGAGGCACTCCGGGAGGAACACGGCCGGCTGCTCTCGATCTTCAACAGCATCGGCCAGGCGATCTACGTGGCCGATATGGACACCCACGAGATCCTCTTCGCCAACCGGGCGACCGAGGCCGACTTCGGGGAATCGCTGACCGGGAAGACCTGTTACCGGGTACTCCAGGGGCGGGAGGAGCCCTGCGACTTCTGCACCAACGAGATCATCCGGAAGCTCGACGGAAAGCCCTATTACTGGGAATACCACAATCCGAAACTTGACCGCGACTACCAGATCATCGACCGGGTGATCCGGTGGCCCGACGGCCGCGACGTCCGCTTCGAGCTGGCCATCGACATCACCGGCCGGAAACAGGCGGAGGCCGAGCGGCGGGAGCTGGAACGGCAGGTCCAGCAGGCCCAGAAACTGGAGAGCCTCGGGGTCCTGGCCGGGGGGATCGCCCACGACTTCAACAACATCCTGATGGTGATTCTGGGCAACGCCGAACTGGCCCTGGAGTCGGTCAAGTCCTACTCCCCGGCCCGGGTCAATCTCGATCAGATCACCGGTTCCGCCCGCCAGGCCGCCGACCTCTGCCGGCAGATGTTCGCCTATACCGGCAAGTCTTCGTTCGTCCGCCAGCCGGTTAACTTAAAGCGCCTGGTCGGGGAGATCACCCATCTGCTGAAGGCCGCGATCTCCAAGAAGGCGGTCCTCAAGCTCCAGCTCGAGGAGGGGCTCCCGCCGATCGAGGCCGACCCCTCTCAGGTCCGGCAGGTGGTGATGAACCTCCTGATCAACGCTTCCGAGGCCCTCGAGGACCGCAGCGGTTTCATCACCGTCTCCACCGGCGCCGTGCTCTGCGACGGAGAAGAACTGAAACGGACCGAGTTCGGCAACGACCTGGAACCGGGGCTCTACGTCTTCTTCGAGGTGGCCGATACCGGGACGGGGATGGACGAAGAGGTCCGCCGGCGGCTCTTCGAGCCCTTCTTCTCCACCAAGTTCACCGGACGGGGACTGGGGCTGGCGGCGGTGCTGGGGATCGTCCGGAGCCACGGGGGGGGACTCCGGATTGAAAGCAGGCCGGGAAAGGGTACGACCTTCCGGGTTCTTTTCCCTGCCCTCGACCCCGGGAAGGCGGCGCCGGCCCCCTCCGATGGCGGCTCCGTCGCCGGGGGTCTGGATTGGCGGGGGAAGGGGACGGTGCTCCTGGCCGAGGACGAGGAGACCCTCCGGGCCCTGGGCTCCCAGGTCCTCCACCGGCTGGGGCTGGAAGTCATCACCGCCGCCGACGGGAAGGAGGCGGTTGAAACCTTCCGGAAAGACCGGAAGAAGATCGACCTGGTCCTGCTCGACCTGACGATGCCCGGTCTCGACGGCGGGGAAGCCCTGGAGGAGATCCGGAAGATCGACCCGTCGGCCCGGGTGGTGATCGCCAGCGGCTACAGCGAGGCCGACCTGGCCGAACGCTTCGCCGGCCGCGACCTGGACGGGATCCTCCAGAAGCCCTATTCCCTCGGCCGCCTCCGGGGCCTGCTCTCCCGTCTCCTCCCGGCCGGGGAAGAGGCGGGACAACCCGATACGGACCAGCCGGATCAGTGCCCCTCGCCGGAGATATGAAGGTTGTGATCACCAGAAAAAGGCTGACCGGCGGCCTGGCGGCGCTGGCGGCGGCCGGGCTGATCCTGGCGGCCGGCTGGCGGGCCGGGGAGCGCCGGGCCGCCCTGGCCGCGGCCGAGCTGGAGGAGCGTCTGCTCAGCCGGGTCCTGACCCTGGCCGATTCGCTCAACCCGGAACTGGTCAGGCAGCTTTCCTTTACCGAAGCCGACCGGGGCACCCCCGCCTTTGAATATCTCCGGGAGAGGATGATCGCCGCCGGAATCAACGGGGAACAGCGGGGCATCTACAGCCTGACCCTCCTCGACGGCCGCTTCGTTTTCGGCCCCGAAGACTATCCCCCCGACGACCCGATGGCCAGCCCTCCGGGGACGGTCTACCGGCAGCCGCCCCCGGAACTGGCGGAGGTCTTCCAAACCGGCCGTTCCCAAGTCTTCGGCCCCTACCGGGACGAATACGGGAGCTTCGTCTCCGCCCTGACCCCGGTCTTCGACCCGGCCACCGGCGAGGTCATCCTGGCGGTGGGGATCGACATCCTGGCCGGCGAGTGGCGGGGACGACTGGCTGCCGCCCGGCGCGTCCCCCTGGCCGCCTCCCTCGTCCTGCTCCTGGTCCTCTCCGGGGCGGCGGCGTTCGCCCTCCGGCACCGCCGGGACCTGGAGTCCGGTAGGTTCCGGCTCCGGGCCTGGATCTTCGCCCCCACCTGCGCGGCCGCCGTCTTGCTCCTGGCCCTCTTCGCGGTCTACCAGTTACTCCACCGGGCCGAGGAGTCCCGGAGGACGGCCCGGAGGGTGACCGGTCAGGCCCGCCGCCAGTGGAGCCGGCTGCTGGAGAGCGAGGCCCGGGTCCTCGGGGCGGTCCTCGACCGGGTCCAGGAGCACCCCGCCCTGGCCGCACCCTGGCCGGACCGCGAGGAGCTGGCCTCCCGGGCGGCCCCCCTGCTCGAGGAGCTCCGGCGGAACCACCGGGTCAGCCATTTCTACCTGGCGGACTCCGACCTGAGCTGGCACCTCCGGGTCTGCGATCCGTCCTGCCGGGGCGACCGACCCGAGCGGACGATCCTGGAGACGGCCGCCCGGACCGGGCAGGACGCCTGGGGCCTGGAGATGGGCACCCTGGGCACCTTCACGCTCCGCTACGCCCGTCCCCGGTGGGCGGACGGCCGGGTCTCCGATTTTCTCAAGCTCGGGCTGGAGGTCGAGCACCTGGCCGGGCTCTTCGCCCGAGCCCTGGGGGCCGAGGTCATCACCCTTGTCGACAAGGAGCACACCACCCGGGAGAATTTCCAGGACGGGAGGGAAGCGCTGGGATTGGCCGGGAGCTGGGACGAATTCTCCCGGGTGGCGGTGGTCAATATGACCCTCGATCGTACCCCGGAGGGGATCGAGGAGATCTGGTCCGCCGGGCTGGCCGGCGGACCGGGAGAGGGGGAACCGGTCGGACTCCGACACGAGGGCAGGGTCTTCTCCGGGGGTATGATCAGGATCCCCGACGCCGCCGGCCGGCCGGTGGGGGCGATCTTCGTCCTCCGGGATGTCACCCTGGAAGCCGCCGAGGACGAGACCGTCCTCTTCCTTAACCTGGCCCTGGCGGCGGCCCTGAGCGGGGCGGTCCTCTCCCTCCTCTGGGTGGTCACCGGCCGGGCCGAAAAGCAGATCCGCCGGGCCTTCCGGCAGGTCCGGGAGAACGAGGTGCGCTTCCAGACGGTATTCAATCAGGCCCAGGACGCGATCTTCATCGAGACCCCGGAGGGGCGGATCGTCGACGTCAACCGGGCGGGCTGCGACCTGCTCGGTTACCGCCGGAAGGAGCTGCTGAAGATGCGGGTCTCCGACCTCCTCCCCCCCGAGGCCCGCTCCGGGCTCCCGCCGACCATCCGACCGGAGACGGTCGCCCCCGGGACTTACATCGAGACGGAGGAGCTGGCGAAAAACGGCCGCCGGATCCCGATCGAGGTCAGCAACTCCCTGGTCGAGATCGACGGGGAGGAGCGGGTGGTGGCGATCATCCGGGACATCACCGAACGCAAGCGCGCCGAAGAGGTCCTCCGGGCCAAGACCGCGGAGCTGGAGCAGCTGACCCGGCGGCTCCAGGCCGCCCTGGACTGGGCCAACCGGATGACGAAGAAGGCCGAGGAGGCCAGCCTGGCCAAGAGCCGTTTCCTGGCCAATATGAGCCACGAGATCCGGACCCCGATGAACGGGGTCCTGGGGATGACCGGGCTGCTCCTGGACAGTCCGCTCAACCCGGAGCAGCGCCATTACGCCGAGATCATCGAGGCTAGCGGGGAGGCGCTGCTGACCCTGATCAACGAGATCCTCGATTTATCCAAGATCGAAGCCGGTCGGCTTGACCTGGATACGGTCGAGTTCGACCTGGAGGAGGAACTGGAGAAGTTTTCTTCCGCCCTGGCCGCCCCGGTCGGGGCCAAGGGCCTGGAGTTCGTCTGCCGGGTGATCCCCGGAACCCCGACCCGGCTGAAGGGCGACCCGGCCCGGTTGCGGCAGGTCCTCAACAACCTGGTCGGCAACGCCGTCAAGTTCACGGATCAAGGTTCGGTGACGGTCGAGGTATCCCTGAAGCGAAGAGAGGGGGACCTGGCGGTCCTCGGCTTCTCGGTCGCCGACACCGGGATCGGGATCCCCCCGGAGCACCTCGCGGGGATCTTCGAGCCCTTCACCCAGGCCGACGAAACGACCACCCGCCGCCACGGGGGGACCGGACTGGGGCTGACGATCGCCCGCCAGCTGGCGGGGCTGCTGGGCGGGGAGATCTCGGTCGAATCCCAACCCGGGCGGGGCTCGACCTTCCGGTTCACCGCCCGCTTCGAGGCCCTGGACGCCGTCTCCTCGACCCGGGTTCCGGGGTGCGAGGCTCTCTCCGGCCATCGCTCGGCCCGGGTGCTGGTGGTGGACGACAACCCGACCAACCGGAAACTGGTGTCTTCGCTGCTCTTCCGCTGGGGCCTGCGGCCCGGAGAGGCCGACTCCGGCGCCGGGGCCCTGGAGGAACTGCGGGGGGCGGCCGCGTCGTCCGACCCCTACCGGGCGGCGATCCTGGATATGATGATGCCGGGGATGGACGGCGGGGAGCTGGCCGAACGGATCGGGGCCGACCCGGCCATCCCCCCGCTGCCCCTGGTCCTGATGACCTCCCTCGGCCGGCCCGGCCCGTCCCGGGGGGAGGGTCCCGGCTTCGCCGCCGTCCTCTCCAAGCCGGTCCGCCGCGCCGACCTCCTCCGGGTCCTGGTCTCCGCCCTCGAGGGGGCGGACCCTCCTCCTCCCGCGCCGTCATCGGTCCCCGCCCCGGAAGGGGAGGTCCCCTCGCCCCGGCGGTCCGGGCGGATCCTGGTGGCGGAGGACAACCCGGTCAACCGGAAGGTGGTCCGCGGTATGCTGAAGAAGCTCGGTTACGATCCCCGGGTCGTCGTCGACGGGCGGGAGGCTCTGGCCGCTCTGTCCGAAGAGCCCTTCGACCTGGTCCTGATGGATGTCCAGATGCCGGTGCTCGACGGCCTCCAGGCCACGGAAAAGATCCGCGACCCCGCCTCCGGAGTCCTCGACCACCGGATCCCAATCGTCGCCCTGACCGCTCACGCCCTGAAGGGTGACCGCGACCGCTGCCTCCAGGCCGGGATGAACGACTACCTCCCCAAGCCGATCACCCTCCCCGCCCTGGAGAAGGTCCTGAAGAAATGGCTGCCCGGCGGCGGATAGGAAGCCCGACAAATGAATAATCAGAACTTCCCCGATCCCGGACACCCGGCACTGCCGAAGGAGATTCTTGAGTTATTCTTCTCCCAGTCGCTCCACGGCTTCTTTATCTGTATGCTCGACGAGCCGCTCGAGTGGCACGACGGGGTGGACAAGGAGAAGGCCCTCGACTACGTGCTGGAACACCAGCGGATGACCCTGGTCAACCAGGCGATGCTCGACCAGTACGGGGCCCGGGAGGAGGACTTCGTCGGCATCACCATTGGGGAGCTCTTCCGACACGACCTCGGCCAGGCCCGCCGGATCTGGCGCGGGCTCTTCGACCGGGGCCGCCGGCGGGTCGAAACCCGGGAGCGGCGGCTGGACGGGACCCCGATCGTCATCGACGGGGATTATACCTGCCTCTATGACGGTCAAGGCCGGATAACCGGACACTTCGGCGTTCAGGTCGATGTCACCGAGCGAAAGATGGTCGAAGAGGAACTGCGGGTATCGAAAGAAACGATCAGCGGCATCATCGACTCGGCGCCTTACTCCATACAGCTGCTCGACCCCGAAGGGTACACCGAGCGGGTCAATCCGGCGTTTGTGGAATTGTTCGGCGTCGCCCCGCCGCCGGATTACACGATACTCAGCGACCCGAATTTTGATCGCTCCGAGATTTACCGGAATCAGATGAAACGCCTGGCCGCGGGCGAGCGGGTTCATTTTCCCGAGTTTTATTACAACACCCGGCTGGTATCCCCCCGGCTGCCTGACAACCCTATGTGGATCCGAGCCTCGGGTTTCCCTCTGCTCGACGCCGAGGGGAACATCAAAAACCTGGTGCTGATCCACGAAGACATCACGGAACGGAAGCGGGCGGAGGAAGAACTGCTCCGGAGCGAGGAGCGGTTCAAGAACATCCTCTTTTACGCCCCCCTGGCCATCCAGGGCTACCGGTCCGATGGGACGGTGGTTTACTGGAACCGGGAAGCCGAGCGGGTCTACGGCTATTCCGCGGAAGAGGCCCTGGGGAAGAACCTCGGTGACCTGATCATCCCCGAAGAACTGCGGCATCTTTTCCGGAAGGGACTGGAAATGTGCGCCGGGCTGAAAGAATCCGGCGAGTTTATGCCCGCCGGCGAGGTCAGCCTCCGCCGGAAGGACGGCTCCCGGGTCCTGGTCCACTCCATCCACACCGCGGTCTGCGCCGAGGAGTCGGAGCCGATGCTCTTCTGTATCGACGTCGACCTCTCCGAGCGCAAGCGGGTGGAGGAACAGCTGCGTCTGCAGGCGCTCGTGCTCGACCAGATCGGAGATTTCGTGACCGTAACCGACCTCGACGGCATCATCACCTATGTCAACAAGGCCGAAGCCCGGGCACTGGGTTACTCCCGCGAGGACCTGATCGGCGAATCCACGGAAAAATATGGCGAGGTTCCGGAACGGGGAGGCGTCCAGCGGGAAGTGCTTGAAGAAACTCTGCGGCAGGGGTCGTGGCGGGGAGAAATCGTCAACCGGACAGCCGATGGCCGGGAAGTCATCCTGGATTGCCGCACCCAGGTGGTGTCGGACGAGCAAGATAATCCGATCGCCCTGGCGGGAATCTCCACGGATATCACCGAGCGCAAGCGCGCTGAGGCGGAGAAACTCGAGAGAGAGCGGGAGCTCCAGCAGACCCAGCGGCTGGAGAGCCTCGGGGTCCTGGCCGGGGGGATCGCCCACGACTTCAACAACATCCTGATGGTGATCCTGGGCAACGCCGAGCTGGCCCTGCGCGAGACGGGGTCGCTCTCCCCGGCGCGGGAGTCGTTGACCGAGATCTCGGTCGCCTCCCGCCAGGCGGCCGAGCTCTGCAAGCAGATGCTGGCCTACGCCGGCCGGGCCTCCCTGGAGCGGGAGCCGCTCGACCTGGCCTCCCTGATCCGGGAGCTGGCCCCCCTGCTCAAGAGTTCGACCTCCTCGGGGGTGGTCCTGGAGTACGGCCTCCAGCCGGCGGTTATCGAGGGGGATCCCACCCAGCTCCGCCAGGTGGTGATGAACCTGGTCATCAATGCCTCGGAGGCGATCGGGGAGCGGCGCGGCGTGGTCACCGTGACCACCGGGAGGGTCGGCTATTCCTCGGAAGAACTCCGCCTCCTGGATCCGGAGGGCGGGCTGGAGCCGGGGGAGTATGTCCGTCTCCGGGTTTCGGACAACGGCTGCGGAATGGACGAGGAGACCCGGCTCCGGGTCTTTGAACCCTTCTTCACCACCAAGTTCACCGGCCGGGGGCTGGGACTGGCGGCGGTGCTGGGGATCGTTCAGGGTCACGGGGGCGCGATCACCGTCGAGAGCGAGCCGGAGGTGGGAACGACCTTTCAGGTCATCCTTCCCGCCCTGGACTCGGAGGCAACCGCCCGCCCGGCGGGTCCGGAAAACTGAGGGAGGCAGCAGATGGAACGAGAATTCCTCACCCGACTGATCATATCGGCGGCCGCGGCGGCGGCCTTCTACCTGGTTTATCATTTCCTGAAGCTTTCGGCCCGGAGAACAATGTTGAAAAAAGGCCTGGCCCTGAGCCGGTATATCATCGTCAAGAAGGTCATCTCCGCCATCACCGCCCTGATCGCCCTGCTGATCATCGTTCACGTCTGGGGGTTCGAGATCAGGAACATCTGGGTCTACGTCACCGGCCTGATCACAATGGTGGCCATCGCCTTCTTCGCCGTCTGGAGCCTGATCGGCAACATCCTGGCCGGCGTCCTCCTCTACTTCACCTCCCCCTTCAAGCTCGACGATACCGTGGAGATCCACCCCGACGGCGTCCGGGGGAAGGTGATCGCCATCAACACCTTCTTCACCCTCCTCAGGGACGAGGAGGGTAACTACATCCATATCCCCAACTCCCTGATGTTCCAGAAGTACCTGAAGGTACGGGAACGGGCGAAAGTCCCGCCCGGCGCTCCAGGCTGAGGCGGTCCCCGTCCCTCGTCTCGGCCGGCCCGGAAGCTCGAAATCCGACCTGGCGTTCCTCCGCGGTATCTTTTCGGATTAATTAGATTCCGTTATCCCGTCTCTCCCGCCCGCAGCTTCCGGAGTTTCTGCTCGGCCTGTTCCGAGGCCGGGACCAGGTCGAAATGGAAGAAGTTGTGGGGGCCGACGGTGAAGAAGTAGGGGAGGGTGCCGATCGGGGGGAAGGGGGTCCCGCCGAGCATCTCCACCGGGCGGAAACCCTCGTACTTCCGGAGGTCGAGTTCGATCGGCTGGGTGAAGCGGGAGAGGTTGTTGACGATCAGGACGATCCGGTCCCGGTAGCGCCGGGTGTAGGAGAGGGTCTTCGGGTTCCAGGAGGGGACGAATTTCAAATCGCCCCGGCCGAAGACCTGGCAATGGTCCTTGCGGATTTTGATCAGCCGCTTCATCCAGCTCAGCAGCGAGGTCGAGGTCCTCAGCTGGGCCTCGACGTTGATCGACTGGCAGCCGTAGACCGGGTCCATATTCACCGGGCTGTAGAGCTGGGCCGGGTCGGCTTTCGAGAAACCGGCGTTTCGGTAGCCGTCCCACTGCATCGGGGTCCGCACCCCGTTGCGGTCGCCGAGGTAGATGTTGTCCCCCATCCCGATCTCGTCGCCGTAGTAGATCACCGGGGAGCCGGGGAGGGTGAAGAGGAGGTTGTTGAGGAGCTCGATCTGGCGGCGGCCGTTGTCGAGCAGCGGGGCCAGCCGCCGCCGGATCCCCAGGTTGCACCTCATCTTCCCGTTCTTGGCGTACTCTCGGTACATATAGTCCCGCTCCTCGTCGGTCACCATCTCCAGGGTCAGCTCGTCGTGGTTTCTCAGGAAGAGCCCCCACTGGCAGCTCTCCGGGATCGAGGGCATCTGGCGCATAATGTTCTCGATCGGCTCCCCCGACTCCTTCCGCAGGGCCATAAAGATCCTCGGCATCAGGGGGAAGTTGAAGGCCATATGGAACTCGTCGCCCTCGCCGAAGTAGGGGAGGACGTCGCTCGGCCACTGGTTGGCCTCGGCGATCAGGATCTTGCCGTCGAACTTCTCGTCGATCTTGGCCCGGATGTGCTTGAAGTACTCGTGGGTCTCGGGGAGGTTCTCGCAGCTGGTCCCCTCCCGCTCGAAGAGGTAGGGGACGGCGTCGCAGCGGAAACCGTCCAGCCCCATCTTCAGCCAGTGGTTGATCACCCGGAGCATCGCGGTCCGGACCCGGGGGTTGTCGTAGTTGAGGTCGGGCTGGTGGCTGAAGAAGCGGTGCCAGTAGAATTGCCCGGTGGTCTTGTCGTAAGCCCAGTTCGACTCCTCGGTGTCGACGAAGATGATCCGGGCGTCCCGGTATTTCTTGTCGGTGTCGCTCCAGACGTAGTAGTCCCGCTTGGGCGATTTCTTCGAGGAACGGGACTCGACGAACCAGGGGTGCTGGTCCGAGGTGTGGTTCATCACCAGGTCGGTGACCACCCGGATGTCCCGCTTGTGGGCCGCCCGGAGGAGGGCCTTGAAGTCCTTTAAAGTTCCGTATTCAGGCTGGATCTTGTAGAAGTCCGAGATGTCGTAGCCGTCGTCCTTCTGGGGTGAGAGGTAGAAGGGGAGGAGCCAGAGACAGTCGATTCCCAGGTCCTGGAGGTAATCGAGCTTCTCGATCACCCCCCGGAAGTCGCCTACCCCGTCGTTGTCGCTGTCGTAAAACCCCTTGACGTTGAGTTCGTAGAAAACCGCGTCCTTGTACCAGAGAGCATCATTTCCCATTATCCCGCTCCTGAAATTACCTGATTACCCCGGATTTGTACCGGACAGCTTGGAGATTACTCGATATCGGTGGATAGATAAACCGGAAAAGTCACTGTGCTTAAAGAAACGGGGCTTTCCGCTCCCGGGCGGCCTGCTCGGTTATTGCCGGCCTGGATCCGGTTCTTCGCGGTATCATCACCGGCAGGCTACCAGATCCTCGGCCGGGTTTCCCGAAAAAAATTCCCCGGACTCTTGACAGGCCCCCGAACGGTGGTAATATTTAGTATATATCTAAATATATGGATATAGTAGTGAGTTTCTGCTGATGCGAAGGATGGAAAAAATCTTCAAGGCCCTGGGCGACCGCAACCGGCTCCGGATCCTCAAGATGCTCGAGGTCCGGCCGCTCTGCGTCTGCGAGATCACCCGGATCCTCGGCCTCGGTCAGTCGTCCGTCTCCCGGCACCTGGGGATTCTCCGGGACGCCGGCCTGGTGATCGACGAGAAGGACGGCCTCTGGGTGAACTACTCCCTCTCCGCGGACGGCGCTGACCTTTCCTCCGACCTTCTGGCCGGCCTGCGGCGCTGGGGGAACGACGACCCGCGGATCGCCGCCGACCGGACCGCGGCCGGGCGGGTCAACCGGGATGAGATCTGCCGGCCCGCCCCGGCCGCCTGAAAAGCATCACCGGTTATGAAAAAGACCTGGACCATAATTCTGCTGTTCCTGGCGGTCTTTCTCCTCGCCTACATCCTGCCCTTCGATAATTGGGAGATCCCCGGCCCGGCGGGGGAGGCCCTGCTGATGCTCCAGGAGTACGCCCGGGAGCACGTCCTGCTCTGCCTGGTCCCGGCCTTCTTCATCGCCGGGGGGATCGCGGTCTTCGTCAACCAGGCGGCGGTGATCAAGTACTTCGGGGCTTCGGCCAACAAGTTCCTCGCCTACGGCGTGGCCTCGGTCTCGGGGACGATCCTGGCGGTCTGCTCCTGCACCGTCCTCCCCCTCTTCTCCGGGATCCACCGGCGGGGGGCGGGGATCGGCCCGGCCACCGCCTTTCTCTACTCCGGCCCGGCGATCAACGTCCTGGCGATAATCCTCACCGCCCGGGTCCTGGGGCTGGAGCTGGGAGTCGCCCGGGCCGTCGGGGCGGTGGTCTTCAGCGTAATCATCGGGCTGGCGATGCACTTCATCTTCCTCAAAGAGGAGCGGGAGAAGGCGAAGAACGCCGTCGACTTCGCCGCCGGGGAGGAAGAGGAAGACCGGCCGCTCTGGAAGAACGCCCTCTTTTTCGCCGCGATGGTCGGGATCCTGGTCTTCGCCAACTGGTCCGGGGCGGCCCGGGGCGAGGGCGGGGTCTGGAATTTCATCTTCCGGATCAAGTGGGTCCTGACCGGGATCTTCCTGGCCGGGCTGATCGGGATGCTGATTGCCTGGTTCCGGAAGGACGAACTGAAGGAATGGACCTCCTCCACCTGGACCTTCGCCCGGCAGATCCTGCCGCTGCTCTTCATCGGGGTCCTGGTGGCCGGGGCCCTGCTCGGCCGTCCCGGCCGGGAGGGGATTATCCCCTCGGGCTGGGTGGCCGGGGCCGTCGGGGGAAACTCGCTCTCCGCCAACTTCTTCGCCTCGCTGGCCGGGGCCCTGATGTACTTCGCCACCCTGACCGAGGTCCCGATCCTCCAGGGGCTGCTCGGCGCCGGGATGGGCAAGGGGCCGGCCCTGGCCCTGCTCCTGGCCGGCCCGGCGTTGAGCCTCCCGAATATGCTGGTGATCCGCTCGGTGATGGGAACCAAGAAAACCCTGGTCTTCATCTCCCTGGTGGTGGTGATGGCCACCGCCAGCGGTTATATTTTTGGCACAGTCTGGTCCTGAAAAACCACCAGGCGTCTGTTAGGTCCTTTAAGTCCTTTAGGTCCCTGGGTAGAAAGGAGGAAATATTGATGAAAAGATTGAAGCTATTGTTGATTACCATTATTCTCGGCAGCTTGGCCTTCCCCCTCCGGGCGGAGGAGGAAGCAACGGTCGACCGGGCCGGTCCGGTGATCTCCTTCCGGGAGGCCGTCTATGACGCCGGGGAGACCTGGGAAGGAGAATCGATTTCCCATATCTTCACCTTCACCAACATCGGGGACGCCGAACTGAAGATCAGCCGGGTCCGGACCACCTGCGGCTGTACCGCCAGCAACCTCTCCAGCGACACGATCGCCCCCGGGGAGAGCGGGGAGATCCGGGCGACCTTCAACACCCGCGGCTACCGGGGAAGGACTACCCAGCCCGTCTTTATCCATTCCAACGACCGGCAGAACCCCACCGCCCGGGTGGAGATCGTGACCACGATCAAGACCGTGGCCGCCTTCGACCCCCGGAACGTCCAGTTCGGCCGGGTGGTTCAGGGCCAGCCGGCGGTGAGGGAGGTCAGCGTGGTCTTCGACGGGGACCCGGTAAGGGTCCTGGAGATCTCCGCCCAACCCGAGTTCTTCTCGGCCCGGATTATCGAGCCGGAAGAGCCCGAATCCGCGGGCCCGGTCCGGATCGAGGTGACGCTCTCCCCGGAGGCGCCGGTCGGCCGGCACCGGGGCGGCCTGACCGCCCGGATCGACCACCCCCGGATGACCAGCCTGACCGGGCGGCTGCTGGCCACGGTCGAGGGGTTGATTCAGCACCAGCCCCGGATGCTCTTTTTCAATGAGAACGAACAGTCCCGGCGGATCGAGAAGTACATCAGCCTGGTCAACCGCGCCGAGCAACCGGTAGAGATCCGGGAGGTCCGGAGCGACGTCGAAGCTTTCCAGGTGGAGGTGAATACCGTCGAGCCGGGGAAGGAATTCGAAATATCGGTCCGGCTCCGGCCGGATGCCGCGCCCGGTCATTACTCGGGCCAGGTTACGATCGAGACCGATCTTCCCGGGCAGAATGTTATCCTCGTCCCCCTCCGTTCCAACATCAGCAGATGAGATGAGCACCCGCCGGGAAATTTTCCGTATTCGAACTGGCGCCGTCCGGGCGGTATTCCTGGGGCTGGCCCTGCTCTTGTTCCTCCCCACCCTCTCCCCGGCCGGGGAGACGGAGGCGGTTTACCTCTACGAACCGGGCTGTCCGGATTGTGTCGAGGCGGCCGAGACCCTCGACTACCTCCGCGGCCTCTATCCCGGCCTGGAGATTATCCGCTACGATATCCACACCCCGGAAGGGAGGGAACTCTTTCCCCGGCTGCTGGCCGCCTACGAAGCGGAGATCGGCCCGGTGCCGATGATCTTTATCGGGGAGGTGGCGATGGTCGGGGAGGTATTTTACGGCCTGCTTGAAGAGCCGGCCGTCCTCCGGGGCCGGGAGAAGGAGACCGCCCTGGAAGAAGCGGTGGTCCGGGCGATCGCGGAGGAGGCCCGCTCTCCCCTCCGGCGGCTGGAGGAGGCGGCGGCGGAGATCCTGGTCTTCCTCCACCCCGGGGACCCGGAGGGGATGGCCCTGGAGCGCCGGGCCCGGGAGCTGGTCAGGGACGACCCCCGCCTGTCCCTGGAGATCTTCGACCTCGACGATCCCGACCGGGAAAGCCGGTTCCGGCGGCTTCAGCGGATGCTCGGCCTCCCCGGAGAGCCCCCGGCCCTCTTCCTCGGCGACCTCGCCCTGATCGGCGACACCCTGTATATCGGCCGCCGGAGTCCGGAAAAGTTCACCGACCCGGCGGAGATCGTCCGCCGGATTGAAGCCTACGCCGCCCGGGCGGCCGAGGAGGGGGTCTCCTCGCCCCTGGACCGGCTCCGGCTGAGGGAGCGGCTCACCCTCTGGGCGGTGATCGGGGCGGCGCTGCTCGACTCGCTCAACCCCTGCGACTTCGCCCTGATGCTCCTGTTGATGGGCACCCTGATGGTCCTCGGCCAGAGGATGAAGGTCCTCAAGGCCGGGCTGGCCTTTATCGCCGGGGTCTACGTGATGTACTTCCTGATGGGTTTCGCGGTCTACACGCTGCTGGGGGCGACGGTGGGGACCCGGGGGTTCCGGGTCACCTTCCTCTGGGTCGTCTCCATCCTGGCGATCCTGATCGGGCTCTGGCAGATGAAGGACCTCTTCTGGTACGGGAAGTGGTTCACGATCGAGATTCCGGCCAGCTGGCAGCCCCGGGCGAAGAAGCTGGCCGCCTCGGTGACCAGCGTCCCCGGGGCCTTCGCGATCGGGGCCCTGGAGTCGCTCTTCCTCGCCCCCTGTACCTCCGGGCCCTACCTGGCTATCCTCACCCTCCTCTCCCAGACCACCGAGCGGCGGGAGGGGGTGCTCCTGCTCTTGCTCTACAACCTCTTCTTCGTCCTCCCCCTGGTCGTCCTCGCCTTTGCGGTCCACTTCGGCTACACCACCACCGCCCGGGCCGAGCGCTGGCGGCAGAAGGGGGCGGGGAAGATGCACTTCATCACCGGGCTGGTGATGTTTCTGCTCGGCTCGGGTATGATAGCCGGGCTCCTGTTGGGTTTTTTGTGAACAAGGAGGGGAAAATGAAGATTGAAGTCCTGGGTACCGGCTGCCCGAAATGCCGCGAGACCAGGGAAAACATCAAGGCCGCCCTGGCCGAGTTGGGGAAGGAAGCCGATGTGGCCGAGGTGAAAAACCTGAAAGAGATCGCCGACTACGGGGTGATGCTGACCCCGGCGGTGGCGATCGACGGCGAGGTGAAGATCGCCGGCAAGGCACCCACCGTCGCGGAAATCAAGGCTCTGCTTGGATAATTACGGTTGGCGGACGATGAAAAGAATTCGCCGGCGGATTGATTATTACCGGGTCCTCGGGGTCTCGCGACAGTCAACGGATGCCGAGATCAAGCGGGCCTACCGCAAGCTGGCCCGCGAGCACCACCCCGACCGCCGGGGCGGCTGCCGTTCGGAGGAGTTTATCCGGATACAGGAGGCCTACGAGGTCCTCTCCGATCCCGCCCGCCGCCGCCGTTATCATCGCTTCGGCGACCCGGATTACAACGAGGACCTGGCCGACCGGCTCCGGCCGACCCCCGGCCCGGCCGGCCACCCCTTCTTCCGTTTCGCGATGCGCTACCACTACCGGCGGATGACCGAAACCGGCTGCCCGAAATGCCCGGAGATGGAGACCTGTACCGCCTGGCGAAAGCGCCCCCAGGTCATCGACTGCCCCCGAAACAGCCCGGAAAAGCCCGGTTAGTCGCCAGGTGTCCTTTAGGTCCTTTTGGTCATTTATGTCCTTGGTCGGAAAAGTTATGCAAAGCCGCCCGCCCGAGAAGATCAAGCGAGAAATCCGCCGCCGCTACGCGGCGATCGCCAAATCCGCCGGAAGTTGCGGCTGCGCCACCGGTTGCTGCCAGCCGTCCGCCGTCCCCGGTCCCGCCCCCGGCGCCTCGGCCCGGATCGGCTACTCGCCCGAGGAAATCTCCTCGGCACCGGCAGGGGCGGACCTGGGGCTGGGCTGCGGCAACCCTCAGGCAATCGCGGAACTGAAGGCGGGCGCGACCGTGATCGACCTTGGTTGCGGCGGCGGTTTCGACTGCTTTCTCGCCGCCCGCCGGGTCGGTCCGACCGGCCGGATAATCGGGGTTGATATGACGGAGGAGATGATCGAAAAGGCTCGCACCAACGCCGCCGCCGGCGGCTATGAAAACGTCGAATTTCGCCTCGGCGAGATCGAGCATCTTCCCGTGTCCGATGAAACGGCGGACGCGATTATCTCCAACTGCGTGATCAACCTCTCGCCGGATAAGGGGCGGGTTTACTCGGAAGCCTTCCGGGTCCTCCGCCCGGGAGGGCGTCTGGCCATCTCCGACGTGGTGGCGGTGGCACCCATCCCCGACCGGGTAAAACGGGACTTCTCGGCCTATAGCGGGTGCGTCGCCGGAGCCGCCGCCGTCCCGGAAACCGAAGCGATGCTCAAGGCGGCCGGATTTGCCGACATCCGCGTCCGGGTGCACGAGGAAAGCGCGTTCTTCATCAAGGACTGGTTCCCGGACAGTGGGGCGGAGCGGTTCGTCCGCGCGGCCCGGATCGAGGCGATCAGGCCCGGCCCCGGTGTCCTTCAGGTCCTTTAAGTCCTTTGATGGCAAAGGAGGTGTAAAAGTGAATCAGTCGGTCAGCGATGCTAACGACAGGAGAATGACCAACATCTTCGAGCGGTACCTGACCGTCTGGGTGGCGCTCTGTATCGGGGCCGGGATCCTGCTGGGCAGGTTCGCCCCCGGGGTGGCCGAGTACCTCGACGGCCTGGCCATCTACGTCCAGGGGGCCCCGGTGGTCTCGATCCCGATCGCCGTCTGTCTCTTCTTTATGATGTATCCGATTATGGTCAAGATCGACTTCGGCGGGGTGGTCAAGGCCGGAAAGAGCGGGAAGCCGGTCCTGCTGACCCTCTTCGCCAACTGGTGCGTCAAGCCCTTCACGATGTACGCCATCTCGATCTTCTTTCTCGGTTTTCTCTTCCGCGGCTTGATCGGGGCCGAGGCCACCGACCTGGTGAGGATGCCCTTCGGCCTCGACCTCCCGGTGGGGGCGGCCCACGGGGCGGGGACCGTGATTCTGCACGAAGGGGTGAAGATGCTGGAGATCCCCCTCTGGCGGAGCTACCTGGCCGGCTGCATCCTGCTCGGGATCGCCCCCTGCACGGCGATGGTCCTGGTCTGGGGCTACCTGGCCAAGGGCAACGACGCCCTGACCCTGGTGATGGTGGCGATCAACTCCCTGACGATGCTGGTCCTCT